>JADGNM010000030.1 GCA_017883485.1 Methanosarcina sp. | reverse complement strand
TCTTTTGAGTTATATACAATTTAGTTCTCTTGATGTTGTATTTTCATTTAAATAACTTCTTGATGTTTTGATTTTACAGAAAAAACGATACACTGCCTATTTTTGCATGGGGGTCGAAATGTAAATTTCATAATAATTTTCCATTTTTTTAAACTTCTTTTAACGATAAGTTAAACAAATATTTCGCAACAGTTGGCTTATGAAAAACAATATCAATAGCCACTTTATAGCTGGTAAAACCGAAATACTAAAAATTTGGGAGTTCAAATTTTTAATTTTTGATCCAGATCAGGTACAAGCTTATTAAAATATTTTGTAACCACGCAGGATTCAGTGCATTTTCCGCACCTGATGCAGGTTTCTTTTACATAGGGCTTTTTTCCATCCAGAGAAGCTGCCCCAACAGGACAGGCTTTTGTACAGATCCCGCAGCCGGTACAGCGGGAAAGCCTTATAAACTGCCTTGCAGCTTCCCTAAAAAGGTCAACAGCTTCTTCTTTTGTTTCCGAGCTTACAAGCAGATTTCCATTTGAAAAAAGCTTTATAGTCCCTTTTCCGGTTTTGACTATCAGCAGACCCAGTTCTTCTGCATGAACCGTATCTCCAAGTACGGTAATTAAATTTGCAGCTTCTTTTTCTCTGATTCCGCTGACTCCTGCCTCGATTGAGAAGCCTCCTGCCCTGCAAGGAGAAATTCCCCCCACAACTTCGATTTCAAGGTCATCAAAGTTTTCTTTAGCAAGAGTGGAAATTCCGAGTCCTTCTGCAAGCCTGAGCATCTTTGGGGGTAATTCTTTCCAGCGCCAGAACCCGTGTTCTATGAATTTTTCCGAAAACCCGGTGGTTTTTGACCATTTCAGCAGGAAGGCATTCCATTTCTCATACATTTCAGGGTGCAGCTCTTTTACCCTTATATATTCAGCAGCAAGAGCCGACGGGCAAAGCCAGCACCCTACCCTTTCGAAACCAAGGTCGTAGAGAGGGTTGTAGGAGAGATTTCTCCAGTAAATATAGAGCCAGACTTCAAGCGCCTTCCAATCCCTGATAGGGAAAATATTGAGCTGGGAAGGGACAAAGGGATTAGTTTCAGTTGCCGCAATCCTTGCCCTTGAGAATGATTCATGCTTTCGCTTACCATCGATTGCCAAATATGCTATACTATTAATATTACTATTACCAGCTCGTTCATCGGAGGGGAATGAACAGTTTTCTTTCTCTGTTTCCAGGTCCCCTGCAGAAGCAAGTTTACAAACTTTGCAGCACCAGCGGAAATCCTTTGCAGGAGGGCCGAATTTTTCAACCTGTTCCCAGAAGGCAGTGCCTGAGTTCACTTCTACGAGGGAAATTTTATTCTCGCAGCAATAACTCCGCACAAAATCGACAGTTTCTGGAAACTCTATCCCTGTATTCAGGAAGAAGGCTCTGAGCTCCCTTTGCTTAAGGGAAGCCCGTGCAAGATCCAGTACCACAAGGCTGTCTTTTCCGCCGCTGAAGGAAACATACACAGGCAGGTTTTTGTATTCGTTTCTGGAAACAATCCCTCGAATGGTATTGATTGCATTTTTGCCAAGTGCTTGCAGATGTTTTTTATTTGCCTCTATACATGCCTTGAGGTCAGGAATCTCGGGATGAAGGAAAGCCTCACTACTATCGATCTTTCTTACCCTCAAAACTTTTATTCCCACTTCGTGTGAGCTTTTCGGCTCTTTTCTGAATGAGGATTCCGGTTCAGTTTTGGCGTCAGTCTCAGGCCAAGTTTGTTTAAGTATGCCTGCATCTTTGCTATCTGAAAAGTCTTTCCCGTCTATGTAAGAAATTCCATACCCTGTCAGGCTGCCTGCAGATACAAGAACGAAATCATTTGCCTTTATATTGCCGTCAAAGGACTCAATAAGCTCTACGGCGATGTTTTTTCCGTTAAGGTGCCCGCTTGCTTTCTTAAGTTCAACTTTACTGCCCTCAGTATGTTTCAGGAGGATTTTTGCCCCCTGCAGAGAAGGCTCAAAGATATAGTCCATTTTTGAAAGCTCAAAACGAAGGATTCCGAAAACGAAGCCGTCTACGAGCACTTCATCGGTTTTATCCTCACCAGGAATTTTGTTAAGAAGGATGAGCCTGTTCCCGAGAGGATTGCAACCGAAAGCCGAACAGAGCTGATTGTCCAGTACTTTCCTTTCGTATGGGGAACAGAAACGGACATCAGCAGGTTGTGAAAGTCGAATAATTTCTCCTTTGCTGCCACATCTGCCGCACTCTTCCCCAATAAGGGGCAGATTACATTTCCTGCACCAGTAAATGTTGTCATCTTCATATTCGAAACGCTGGGGTTCTTTTTTCCGAGCAGAACCTGAATTCGCTGTCCTTTTAGGGCCAGGGCTTTCTCTGGCAGGATTTTTTCCTTTAAAACCTCGGGATTTACCTTCGAAATGATTATTGCTGGTTTTGGGACCATCTTTGTACTGGACTTGAGAAGCTGCTCTAACTGACCTGTTCTTTTTTTGTTCCTTTGAGCCCGATACCCGGAATTTTTCATTTTTTTGTTTCATTGACATTCTGGCCATCAATTAAAAGTGTAATAAGGTTTTTGACTGTTCAGTTTGATTGTTTATTCCATTGGATTCTTTAATTAATATATCAAGATTGTGAATGTTTAAGCTTGTGAGCTTAAGGGGAGTTTGTAAGCTGTAAGGGAAGTTTGTAAGCTGTTAGGGAAGTTATAAACCGTTCGGGAGTTTCAGAATATGGCGTTAAAAAATGCGGAGATCTGAATTTCTCATTAAAAACTTGCATAAATAAAGATCTAATATCCCAATAAAGGCTGTTTATGGAATAATCCCTTGATATTATTGACATTAATCTAATTCTACTCAGACAATTAATATAACTTTATTCATATAATAAATTTGTAATTTAAATACAATTATGCGCTATGTATATATTAAGCTTCCTGCTATTGTAAAGATCATCTCGAAGGTTATCCAATATGAGTTATGATGTCGTTGTGGTTGGAGCCGGTCCTGTGGGTTCCACTGCTGCTCGCTATGCAGCTCTGAATGGGGCAAGTGTCCTCCTGCTCGAAGAACATCCTTCCATAGGTTCGCCTGTAGGCTGTACCGGACTTTTGAGTACGAGAGCGATTGCAGAATGTGAACTCAAGCCTTCGGATGAATTTGTGTTCAATTCCGTACGCGGGGCTTTTGTACATGCTCCTGACGGACAGTGCCTGCCAATAGATGGGAAGCAAACCAAAGCATATGTGGTCTCTCGAAAGAATTTTGACCGTAGCCTTGCAGTAATGGCGGTAGAAGAGGGTGTGGAACTATCACTCAGGACAAGGGCGATAGGGCTTGAGAAGGGAATTCATGAAGCCGGGACTGGAGAAAAAAAGGAGTCTCCTCCGATAAAACTCAAAATACTTAAAAACGGCAGGTTCGAGACCATATCCGCATCTGTCGTGATAGGTGCGGATGGGGTAAAAAGCCGGATAGCCAGTTATACAGGCCTGGAAAAACCTGCCCGCGTGCTTCCCGGAATACAGATCGAAGCCCCATATACCTCAGTAGATAGTGATTTTGTTGAATTGTTCCCGGGGTCTTTGGCCCCTGGTTTTTTTGCATGGACAGTTCCAATTGACGAGAAAGTCTCGAGGATCGGGCTTGCCCTTGAACCGGGGCTCGCCTTCAAAAATAATCAGAAGGAGAGTTCTTCCCTTTTTTACCTTGAGAAATTCCTTTGCTCCAACCCCCACGTAAAAGCCAGGTACTCAGGAGGCATGCTTGACTTTGTAGTAGGAGGAATTCCAATAGGCCCGCCGGAAAGAACTATTGCTGATGGCGTTCTGCTGGCAGGTGATGCTGCAGGGCAAGCGAAACCGACTTCAGCCGGCGGAGTCTACACTGGAGCCTTTGCGGCAAAGATTGCTGGAAAAGTTGCAGCAGATGCCGCTCTTGAAGGGGATAACTCTGCACAGAGGCTTTCCGAATATGACCTGCTCTGGCGGAAAGGTCTTGGAAAAGAACTTGATATTGGTATGAAAATCCACGATTACATGGGGAGGCTGGAAGACAGGCAGCTAAATGACCTTATAGGCTCGTTAAATACTCCCTCTATTCACAAAATCATCACTGAATATGGAGATATGGATCATCCTTCTATTCTCATGAGGAAACTTATGTTTTCAGGAAATTCCCTGAGGCTGATGAAAGCCTTTGGAACGTTCCTGAAGACTCTTTTCTGAAAAATCCTGGAACAGCATAGCATTATTTTCAAAATGAAGATAAACTTATAGGTGAACAACTGGCACTTTCGGTTCATTATAGTCTCCCGGGTACTTTCATCTTTTTTAAATCATTTTTAATTCCAACCAGTTTATTTAAAGCTTGCATAGGTTAATTAAACAAGTAGTTGTATTTCTTGCAACCCGGTTTTGTAAAAGCTTCCCCTCCATATATTGCTACTGAATAAGGGGGTATTCGGATTAGAGATATGCGCTCGATTATAGGCTCGGAGAGAGATATGGACAAGAATTTTGAAGAGAATTTGGAACAGGACTCAAAAGAGGAAAATGATGCACATGCTTCTCTCTATCAGGAATCCCTTGCCATGCGAAAAAGGCTCGGAGGTGTACTGGAGGTTGCAAGTAAGATCCGCCTTCGAACAATTCATGATCTCAGTGTTGCCTACACCCCAGGAGTTGCCGAGCCCTGCAGGAAAATAAGTGCGAATTCGGATCTTGCTTACTTTTATACCCTGAAGAAAAATACCGTTGCAGTCGTCACTGATGGGTCTGCCGTCCTCGGGCTTGGGAACATAGGACCGTATGCGGCCTTGCCGGTTATGGAAGGGAAAGCTATCATTTTTAAGGAATTTGCATGTATTGACGCCTTTCCCATCTGTCTGGATACCCAGGATATTGAAGAAGTGATCAAGGCCGTCAAGTACATTGCACCTTCTTTCGGGGGCATTAACCTTGAGGACATCAGTGCACCCCGGTGCTTTGAAATAGAAGCTAGGCTGCGCGAAGAGCTCGATCTTCCCGTTATCCACGATGACCAGCACGGCACAGCCATTGTAGTATTTGCCGGGCTTTTGAATTCTCTAAAAATCGTGAATAAAGAGTTGAGTAAGCTCAAAATAGTAATCTCAGGGATCGGAGCTGCAGGCGTTGCAATTTTCAGGTTCCTGGTCCGTGCAGGAGCAGATCCTGCAAAAATTCTCCTCAGTGACAGCCGGGGTCTTTTATATGAAGGACGAGAAGAAGGCATGAACCCTGTAAAAGAAGAGATTTCCAGGCTTACGAACCCGGAAAAATTAAAAGGAGGGCTGAAGAATGCTTTATCGGACGCTGACCTTTTTATAGGGGTTTCTGTCGGGAGAATCGTCACCGAGGATATGGTTCGTTCCATGGCAAAAGATGCAATAGTAATGGCTATGGCAAACCCAATCCCTGAGATCATGCCCGATGCTGCAAAAAGAGCAGGTGCAAGAATTGTTGCAACAGGAAGGTCGGACTTTCCCAACCAGCTTAATAACTGCCTGAGTTTCCCGGGTCTTTTCAAAGGAGCGCTAAGCACCTGTGCAAGGAAAATAACGCCTGAAATGGAAATGGCTGCAGCCTACGCTCTTGCTGAGGTCGTAACAATCAACGAGCTTTCCGAAGACCACGTAATTCCGGATCCTCTTGACAAGCATGTGGTACTTGCGGTTGCAAAAGCTGTCGCAGGCGCTTCAGTCGAAAGCTGCGCTGCAAGGAACAGTCTCGAAAACAGCGCATGAGATATGGGTCCGATTTTGGAAAAAAGAGAATATGGATACAGCTCTTAATTAAGCCGGATTCAATTTATTCTGTAAATCATTTGGTCTACTGCTTATCGCTTTCAAAATTCTTTTACACAGATCTAAAAATGCTTCTAACCGGTTTGTTTATTTATGGTGCTGCGCTGCGGCCTGGATACAGGTAATTGCAACGGCACCGACAATATCTTCGTCACTGCAGCCTCTGGACAGGTCATTAACCGGCTTTGCCAGTCCCTGGAGGATAGGGCCGTAAGCTTCGGCTTTGGCAAGCCTCTGGGCAATCTTGTATGCGATGTTTCCGGCGTTCAGATCAGGGAAAATGAAGACATTTGCCTTGCCTGCGACAGGGCTTCCGGGTGCCTTAGAAGCTCCGACTTTGGGGACAATTGCTGCGTCTACCTGAAGCTCGCCGTCGATCGGGATATCTGGAGCGAGTTCCTGAGCACGTTTTGTGGCAGCAATCGTTGCTTCTGTCAGTGAGCTCTTGGCACTTCCCTTGGTGGAATAGGAAAGCATTGCAACGACTGGCTTGTCCTGTACCAGCAGCTCAAAGGACTTTGCAGAACTAACTGCAATGTGCGCGAGTTCATCGGGATTGGGCATTTCAACCATTCCGGAGTCCGCAAACACGAATGTTCCATTGGATCCGTATTCACAGTCAGGAACGGCAATGACGAAAAAGGAAGATGCAAGAGCTACTCCAGGAGCTGTTTTTACAATCTGGACCGCAGGCCTTATAGTATCCGAAGAAGAGTGGTTAGAGCCTGAGACCACACCGTCAACTTCACCGAGTTTGGCTATCATAACAGCGAAAAATACGTAATCATTCATAATTTCAGCTGCATTTTCGAGTGTAATGCCTTTGTGCTTTCTCAGTTCGTAGAAGGCTTTAATGTACTCGTCTCTTCTCTTATAAGTTTTAGGATCTACGATTCTTGCTTTCGAGATGTCCAGATCTCCTGAAAGTGCCTTAATCCTGGCTTCATCGCCGACAAGGACAATATTTGCAATACCCCTTTGAAGGATCTTAGCAGTTGCCTGGAAAGTTCTTATGTCTTCAGTTTCAGGTAAAGCAATTGTCTTGTTAAAAGAAAGTACAGGCATGATAATAACCGAAATAATGGCTATCACTATTCCTGGAAGGGAAGGCTAAGGAATTTTTTTGAAGACCAATTTCTTCCCAGATTCATAAAGCACGTAGCTCCAAGCAAGAAGAATGTGACAGCGACAAATTTTATGGCTGTCTTTTCGCTAGTCATCTCCTCGTCTTCGGAATACACATTATGCATGCGAAGCCTTCAGATAAGTATAAGCCCTTAAAGAGATTCAACTATGCTGTCCAGGCCGAAACCGACAAGAGCTATACTCCTTGCGCTGGCACCAAAGAATATAGAGAAAAAAGCCTCAAGAACATTATAACCAACAGTGAAATACTCAAGGTTGAGAGCTTTTTTGTAAAGCTTGTCTTCCATATTTATTCGGTCCGAAGCTTTGCGGGTAATTCAATTTATTTGCGCCTGTTATTTGAATATTTCACGTTCATTGTTGATACTTACTCGATCCAATTAGCTCCTGACGGCTGATACAAGATAAGCTTCTCTTCTGCACGAACCGAATTTCGATTCGAAAGCCGAGTCTTTAATATAGACAATGTTAAAAAACGGCGTGAAAGTATGCTCTATTTCAGCTTTTGAGACCCTTCTGGGCCCCAGCCCTTCAGGTTCCTTATCGGAAAAACAGAGCATGAAATATTTGCCGCCTGGCTTAAGTACCCGGTGTACCTGCCGTGCAAAAATGGGTCTTTCCTCGTCTGTCATCGTGTGAAACAGGCCAGAATCTATGACGACATCGAACTCAGCTTCCATGAAAAGTTGATCCATCCTTAACACGTCTGCTACGATCAAATTCACATTCAAATGACGCTCTGCAGCCTTTGCCTTTGCATCAGAAATGGCAACTTCAGCAAGATCTATGTCTGTGACATCGCAGCCACTAATGGCCAGCATTATCGCGTTCTCACCCCGGCCGCATCCTATGTCAAGAGCCCGTCCAGGCTTAATCTCTCCATCTTCTATAAGAGTCTCAAAAACAGGCTGGGGGTGACCGACATCCCATGGCGGCGTGCCCTTATATGCTTCATCCCAGTTCAAACTAATCTCCTCGCAATTAAACATTAAGCTACTATTTGCTTATTGCTTTTTAAAAATGCCTGCAAATCCTGGAATTTGGACAAGATACTTTGATTTTGTGCTGGATACCCGGATTTTGCACTATCTAAGATAAATTTAAACTAGCTACTTTAAAGTAGACAAATCCTCTGCGCTAATAAAGAGTAATTATATATAAATTGACCATATATTATTAAATTTGTTTATATTAAATTACTATAATTTAATAGAACATATACAATGGATTCAAAAAGTCTAATTCGCATACGGGGGGTAAAGAATGAAAATAGAATTGATAACTTCTCTGCTAGTACTATGCTTAGCCTTTTCTCTTTGCACTGTGCAAGCACAAACTAAGGGAATAATACACTCCAGGGAAATTTAAACACAGATAACAATATCAGCACGCTTACACATAAAACAGCTAATGTAAGCGAGGGATCCGGAGGAGATGTCCGATGGGTTTCGGTAAATGAGAACGAAACGATATTCGACATAACACCGAAGCCGACATTTTTCTCAGGTAACTTTACACGCATAAATGGGACTTTTTATTTGAATTTGCCAGACCTTACTCTAAGGGATGTAGATAAATCCGGTGCTACAGCTAAAGCTGAGTTCAATTTCACGGATCCGACAGGTAAAATCAAGTATAGGGTTATCTTGAAGAATATTTTTAGTGTTGCTGAGTCTATACTGGTTGATGATTTCTTTTATGGAAATTCATCTACTGATGGCTTTATAGAACCAGTCGCTTACACATACAGTGCTGTCTGGGGTGTTGGAGAATTTTATGTAAATGGCACGCTTGTAAATGACAATAGAGTTATACGATTTATGGCAAGTGAGCGTATCAACAGTTCTGATAAAGAAGGATACATTCTTCTTTCTGAAAAAGAATTACCGCAAAAAGGCATAGAGACCCGTCTTTTCATGCCTGACCTGGTGGTAGGTAAGAACGGAACAATAGAGAAGCAGCCAGTGCCTACGAACTACACTCTTCCTGATGGCCAGAACCAGTCTTTCATTAATTTAATTTTTGAAGACTGCCAGCTCGAAGGTCATAAGATCTTTTTCAACAATACATCTGGAAACATAACAGAAACATGACAGAAGATATGGAAACACGACTCGCTCAGCTCTTAAATTTTCATATATGGGAAATTCATTTTTCCATATAATTTTATATTTCGCAGAACCTTAATTGTGAAGCTTTTTTTAAAAAAGGGAAGCATTAACAAAAACACTAGTTAAAATAATTTAAAAATATAATTTAAATACTGGTTTTGAGTAATGTTGATCAAATAATAAGCGTGACTTTTGCAAAACTAACTTCTTAAGTTTTAAATTAAAGTCTTAAGGACAGAATTTTTTTCAAGGTTGTTTGATGTCATATCGAAAGTTTGCTAGGGATGTTGGTTTTATTGGGGCAGTTCAGGTACTTACAAGCCTGGGTAATTTCTTTCTACTTCCGATAGTCACAAAAAGCCTTGGGACACATTATTACGGCTTATGGGCTCAGATCTGTATCACAGTATCTCTAATTTCGCCGCTTGCACTTATGGGGCTCTCAATGGGCCTCATCAGATTTTTATCTTCGGAAACGAAGAAAGAGGTAATTAAAGAAGCAGTTTATTCCATTCTTTTTTTTGTGACTATATCTGGCTTTCTGGCCTCATTTTTACTGTATTCGTTTGCAAAACCTCTTGCAACATTCGGTTTCAAGGATCCTGAGGCAACATATTTCATCCAGGCAGGCTCCCTTTTGATTCTCTTGAGTGTAATCGAGCCTGTATCTCTTTTTTATTTCAGAGTGTTCAGGCAAATCAAGAAATTCTCTCTACTTACCCTTTTTGAAGCGTTCGGAAAACTGCTTTTTATTCTTGTTCTTCTCAAAATGGGATATGGGCTTCTTGGCGTGATCGCAGCAACATTATTTGTACAGAGCGTCATTATTTTAATCGCTTTTCTGACTATCATATCACAGATAGGATTTGTTATCCCTCGGTTCACTTATATAATGGAGTACCTGCAATTTTCTCTACCGCTAACTCCCAATGCTCTTATAAGATGGATTACGGAATCAAGTGACAAATACCTGGTTACTTACTTTCTCGGTCTCGAAAGCGTGGGTGTATATTCTGCAGCATGCTCCTTCGGCAGCCTCATACAGCTTTTTGTAGGCCCTCTTCAGCTTATTCTTCTTCCGGAACTCTCAAAATTATATGATGAAAATAAAATTGACGAAGTAGAAATTTATATGTCTCATTCTTTACGATATTTCCTTCTCATTTCTATTCCTGCAGTCTTTGGGCTTTCAGCTCTAGCAAAGCCTTTGCTTAGTGTCCTTACAACTGAGGATTTCCTTTCAGGCTGGCTTGTGATCCCTGTTATCGCTCTTTCCGGACTTCTGGCAGGGGTCGTCCAAATCTTCATCAATACACTCTTCATTATCAAAAAAACTAAAGCTCAAACTTATATCAATCTTGCCGGGGCGGTTTCGAATACTTTGATCAACCTTTTCTTAATACCTTCAGTGGGCATTGTCGGGGCTGCTCTTTCTACACTATTTGCATATTTCCTTATGGCTGCTCTCTGCATGCATATGTCCCTAAAGTATTTTAAACATGACTTCTGTTATCTTGATATTGCAAAAAGTATTCTGTCCTCAATGACTATGTATTTTGTTATTTCCCGTTTCGGTATTTTAAGCATCAGTGGGCTTTTTGAGGCGGCAGTAATTGGTATGATTATTTACCTACTTGTGATGTTTCTGCTGGGAGGCTTCAGCGACCGCGAACTATCTTTAGTAAAAAAATGTTTATTTGGAGTCAAGAATAGCCTTGTCAAAATTATTGGGATTTAAATAGTTAAAGGTTCAGTTCCTTTATTTACTGCTATGGTTTCTCAGTTCCGCAGCTTAAGTCTTACCCTATTTTATCGTTGCAACCCCAGAGTAATGCCGATGAATCTCTTTTTTCACCACTGCAAGAAGTTAATCGATGCATCAATCTGAACAAAAAGTCCTCTCACTGTTTCGAGTGAACGGAGAATTATCGCTCATTATAAAGCTGCCAGACCGGAAACTGTCTTTATGTAAAAGCTTCAATACACTCTCTACGAAAATGCTTCAATACACTCGATTTTACCGGAACCACGCCATGTCAGAATATATGCCCCGCTCTCATCTAAGTATATAAAAGTGTTTACATAACTTATTGTTCCATTGAATTCTGTATCTATCCCAATCCAGCATCCGCTATTAAGGAATAGTTTTTTACCGACATCTGTTTTGAGCTCATATGAACTTGCAAAATGGGTATGACCGAAAACAACAACGTCTGCATCTATAGTTTCTTTATTTTTCTGATAATATTTATGCTGGATGACCTGTTCTGCGGTTTTATCCGCAGGTTTAGTGAAGTTATAGATAGTTCCCTGAGTGTTTGCAATAATACCAGGGATAGAGCTTAATGCAAAAAAACCAGTAGCCATAGCCCATCCTAGATTACCCCAGAAACTAGATTGCAGAAATACGCTCCATAAAAAGTACTTTTCACTAAGTAACAAGCCTAAAAATATGACAAAATTTACTTTCCAGTGTTTTTTAGTAAACGTAACGTTGAAGAGATCTTGGAACCAGTTAATGGGATCCCAGAGTTCGCTGACATGCTTCATAATAGCTTGCTGTTTATCAAATTGATGACCATGAAGAAAAAAATATGACCGATTACCGATTTTAAGACCGCTTGCTATACCGGATTTTTTATCCTTTTTTGGATAATGCCTATCGTAAATGGCAAATCTTGTTCCATTTTCGAGGGTCTCGAAATCGATCTTTCCTTCAAGTTCGCCCAATGAATCGTCATGGTTGCCAACCACGAATATCTTGTCGCAATTAGTATTGGAGAGTAAGGAGAACGGCCTGATACATTCTTTGATGACATTGTCTCTGTCGCCTTTTTTCGGATTCCACAATTCCAGGATATCCCCCAGGAGAATTATTTTTTCAGGGCTTTCAATTGTGATCTCCTTATTCTCACTTTTTATAATCTTAGGCCCATTTGCCAGATCACGTATCCACTCTAGGAAGTGACAAAATTCTTTATGATTACATTCCGAGTTGCCTAAATGTACATCTGAGATAATTATATAAGCTTGCTTCATTTAAGAATCCAATATAGACTATTTGAATAAATAATAATCTCAAGTTTGGTAAGAATTTTTCCTGAATTCGACGATTTACAGCTATAAATAACGTCAGCTTTAGTGTTGAAACAGGTTCTATTTTTGCTTTTATCGGTCCGAACGGAGCAGGCAAATCCGCGACCCTCAAAATGCTTACGACCGTCCTTTACTTGAACGAAGAAAGAAAAATGACAATTTTCTAACCACACATTACATGGAAGAAGCCGAAGCAATATCAGACGAGATTGTTATTATTAACCACGGTAAAATTATCGAGTCCGGCACAGTTGAGGAAATAAAGAAACGGACAGAAATCGAATCCCTGGAAAAGCATTTCTGAAACTTATAGGTAGGATATTCGTGATGACGCAACTCCAGAATTACTGACGCTCAAAAGCCAGGCTGATAGGTTCTCTCGGGCAGCCTTAAAAATATCCTTTCCACACAACATTGTGATAATAAATTATTTATTATAACATTTTAGTATTTATTATCATAATTGAATATAAAAAATGATAATATTTAATAATTTTAAACTGATGTGAATTCGGAAAGGCAATTTAGGCAGTACTGCTACTCTTACGGGAATGGCTGGAATGTGATAGAAAAATGGATTACACCATAGGACTTGAGCA
>JADGNM010000315.1 GCA_017883485.1 Methanosarcina sp. | reverse complement strand
TGAAGATATCAACTTCTTCGGCGTCATGGGCACCTTTAGTATTAGGGATTGCAAGGACAATAGGCCAGTCAGGAAAATCCCTCCTGAAAAGTACGGGCCCGGGAGGCACGTGGCTGGCCGCAGAGGGAGAAAATGCACGTTTATCCTTAAACATATGTCCCCCATCCAGGATTATGCCCCCATTTTCAAAGGCAGCAACCCCTATTCCGGAAGTACCGCCTCGACCTACTGCAACTGCAAGTTCCCGAATGCTTCTCCCAAGCCCGTAAATCTTATTTACTGCAAATGCTGCCGAAAGTGCAGCCTGGGTCCCTGAGCCGAGCCCAACGTGGTCAGGAAGACTTTCTTTAATATGAAGCTTAATACCTTTCCCTGCAGGAAGCAGGGCTTCTGCCGCTTTTCTCATTTTGTTCACGAGAATAGAATCCCCTGAGACTTCGACAGTATCCGATTCGATTGCCGAAAGTTCCAGGCCAGCAGATTCCAGGGTGATTCCTGCTCCCCCATCCACTCTTCCAAGCTCTGCATTGAGATCTATCAAGGTAAGATGCAGTCTGGATGGAGACACTATTTTAATCATACTCATCTTTATCCTCATTACCTATTCATAAAGCTTAGGAGTTGGACTTCCATTTAGACCTCAATTTTGGACCCCGATTTAGACCGCCGTATAGACCTCCATTTAGACTCCCATTTAGACCCCAATTTCCGGTGAAATATCTCCTTAATAACCGAATAGGTAAAAGATAAAGTTTTTTTGTCGAATATGAATTTCATGAACGGAAAAATCATTGAATATATCCTTACACTTATTTCTGCTTTTCCCCGAAAATCCAGCATTGGATGCATGAATACAGGGTTAATGGAAAAACTGCAGTACCTGCAGCGGCTGTAGATAAATCCCGCAGTAGCATTTATGAGCCCACAAAGCATACCCGTATCCGCCGGATCGGGAAGGCCAAAAGTCATGTAAGATTCCAGGCGCTTAATTTTTATCCCGCGCAGCAAGTCGGAAAACAGCCTTAAAAAAGGTTTTCGGAGTAATCTAAATGCTTTAAGTCCCCAGTAAAGCTTTTCTTTGTTAGTCAGTCCCATTTCGGGCTCTACTTTATCTTCCTTTTTAACTCTTTTTTTCCCTCGAATTTTATCAATCGGGCTTGCTTTCTCTTTTTTCTCTTCAGGTCTTTTTTCCCCAATCTCCGTGCCCTTTTCTACCTTTATTTTACCTTCTTCTCTTGAAAGTTCTTCTGTTCCGTATTTTCTCTGTTCTGACTCCTTTTTTTCTTGCCAATCTCCAGTTTCTACTACTTCTTTTTCCATTTTGGACTTATCTGGCTCTTCAGAAGGGGGTTTTGCTGCCTTCAACTCTTCGATTGAAAAAGTGTGGGAGAAAAGAAGCCATTTTACAGTAAATGTACCCCCAAACTCTATCCTTTTCTTCAGATCCTGAATCGTGAGTTTGAAGGTGAGACCTATTGCTGTAAAAAGTATAAATAAAATCAATAAAAAAATCAGAAGTAAGAGATAGATAATGATCGACATACCAAACCAGTATGAAATTCTCTGAACAGCAACACAAATAAATGAAAGTATTTTTAAAGCACTTTCATACCAAACAAGTTCAGAGAAAAAGGATGGTCTTAACTATCCTTAAAATTTCAACCTTTCAGTTCCAGTTCCTGGAAATTCCTTGAACGGATTCTATTCTCAAAGGAATTTACTGGAAGCATCCCCCTTTCTAAACATGGGCTTCAGTATGTCCTGCGGTTTCCCCCTCTTTTACCTCTCTCTCTTTGATATCCTTCTCTTCCGGTTTCTCCTCTTTTTTGCCTTTACCTTTCATGCCCTTGAGCCTATCCATAATATCAGGCACAAGATCCGGAATTGCATTAAGTATTGATCCGGCATCGCCTCTCTCGGAGACCCGGAAGATCTTGGCTTCCTCTTCAGAGATCATAATGAAAGCTACTGGCTCAATCTTCGCGCCTGCGCCTCCACCTCCACCGAACCCGGATTCGTTATCCTTTTTTCCTTCCCCGCCTCCGGCTCCGAAACCCATCGATATTTTTGAGATCGGAATAATTGTTTTTCCGGCAGCCGTAATAGGCTCTCCAACAACAGTCCTGGTGTTCGCGATTCTCTCGAGTTCGCTTGCGATTTCCTTTATGGTTTCTTCTACACCCATCTTTTCATCTCCCTAAGTTTACTATTGTTTTAGTTTATAAGGATGATAAAGGTTTTCTATTAGTTTTCATCTTCAATACGATTTTATGTAATTTTAAGCTAACTGTATCTGGGATAATTAACTGTGGATTGATGGTCAACTGTGAATTATTGTAGCTATATTGGTGCCGTGGTACAGAGTAACTCCCAGCTAATAAAAGTGTTAAAGCCGGGATTTATTTGGGCATGATATTCAAAAAACATCATGCCTGACTTTCTTCTCCTTATTGAATTTGATCTTTCTCTCTGATCTCAACCCTGCGGATTTTTCCGCTAATGGTTTTTGGAAGTTCATCCACAAACTCTATAATACGCGGGTATTTGTAGGGAGCAGTGACTTCCTTCACATGTTCCTGCATCTCTTTTTTAAGTGCGTCTCCAGGAGTGTAACTTTTTGTGAGCACAACTGTCGCCTTGATGACCTGGCCTCTTTCCAGGTCCGGAACGCCCGTAATTGCACATTCGAGCACAGCAGGGTGCTGGATAAGAGCACTTTCCACTTCAAAAGGTCCTACCTTATATCCGGAAGTCTTGATAATATCATCAGCTCTTCCTACAAACCATAAGTATCCGTCTTCATCCATCCAGGCCATATCTCCCGTATGGTAGTAACCGTCGTGCCAGGTCTCTTCAGTCTTCTCAGGGTCTTTTCCGTAATGGACGAAGAGCCCGGCAGGCTTACATTCCTTTGTGTTGATTACGATTTCTCCTTCTTCGCCTACCTCACAGAGCCTGCCGTCCCTATCCATAAGCTCAATCTTATAACCTGGAGTTGGTTTTCCGATAGATCCTGGTTTTGGTTCCATCCATGGAAAGTTTGCGATAGCAACAACCGTTTCGGTCTGCCCGAACCCTTCCATGAGTTTTATGCCTGTGAATTTAAGGAACCGGTTAAACACCTCAGGGTTCAGGGGTTCGCCCGCAACTACTGCATATTTCAGGGAACCGAAATTATACTTGGTAAGATCTTCCTTGATCAGGAAGCGGTAGATTGTGGGCGGAGCGCAGAAAGTCGTAACACCGAATTTCGAGGCTTTTTCAAGCATATTTTTCGCTTCAAACCGGTCGTAGTCGTAGACAAAGACCGCACAACCTGCTATCCACTGTCCATAGATTTTGCCCCATACACATTTCCCCCACCCGCTGTCCGCAACCGTATAATGCAGGCCGTTATCCTCGACATTCTGCCAGTATTTCGCAGTAAAGATATGCCCGAGAGGATACGTAAAGTCGTGTTCGACCATTTTCGGAAAACCTGCTGTTCCGGATGAGAAATAGCCCAGAGAGATATCATCATTTTTAGTAGCAACCGCACCAGTAGGCCGCTCGAAATCAGAGGAAGCTTCATCAAGCTCTTTCCTGAAACTGCCCTGGAGCTCACTGTTGATTTTTGCATACTTATCGAGTACCAGATCTATTTTAGCTTTTTGCTTCTCGTCGGGTTCTATTGTACGGTAAAAACCGTCTCTGAACCTGTCTTCTGAAAAATAGACACTTACCGGCTTCATCCTGTGAAATCTTAATTGCGCTGAGGTAAGCATCCCAAGAACAAATCCTATAATTAGAATAACAACAACGACTAGAATTGGTTTTAATTTCATTTCGTTTAATTTCCGGTTAGCAGACTAACAATACTTTCATCATAATTATCGCTCAATCCCAGAAATGA
>JADGNM010000029.1 GCA_017883485.1 Methanosarcina sp. | reverse complement strand
TGTATCATAATATAAAAGTTGAACATGAAGTGAAAATATATATTGTATCAAAAAAATAAATTATGTTCTATTTTTGCATGGGGGTCGAAATGTAAAATAGATTGCAAAAATTATAAAAATATTTCAAATCCATCCCCAATTCTCACTACATTTCTAATATCCTGTATATAAAACCCACCTGGAGGGGATATATTCCCGAATAAGCTTCAAATATCACCCCTTTTAACGGATACATAAGTAAAAAAGCATAAATTTCGGAAATTGGATATAAGAACTTTTTTTATCCTATAAATTAATATTATTGGAGTGAGAAATACTCTAAATATCGATATGTCCCAGAAGATAAACTACTTTAAACTTCTAGCCTCGGTGCTGCTCTGCCAGTTTGCAGGAGCCGTTGGTTCAGTATTTACGGCATCGTCTCTTGAGAATTGGTATTCTCTACTTGAAAAGCCGGTTTTCAACCCTCCCTCATGGATCTTTTTTCCTGTCTGGACTTTGCTCTATACGCTTATGGGAATCTCTTTATACATTGTTTGGGACAAAGGGCTGCAAGATCGGGAAGTAAAAATTGGATTGATTATTTTCGGTATACAGTTAGTCCTTAATTCTCTGTGGTCCTTTCTGTTTTTTGGGTTAAAGTCTCCTTACTATGGTTTTGTTGAAATCATCTTTCTTTGGCTTGCTATTTTCCTGACAATAATTAAATTTAGAAATATCTCAAAAACAGCTTCGTACCTGTTAATACCTTATATATTATGGGTCAGTTTCGCAGCTCTGCTTAACTACTACTTATGGACTCTGAACATGTGATTGAAAAAAGAGGTTCATTAAACTCTCTAATTATAAGGCACCACAGCCGCAGCTTCGTCCTAGAAGAGTTGATACTCTGTGCTTCAGGTGGGTTATATCATCTTCAGATATTTTATCAAGTTCATCTTTATGCTCTTTTTCTATATGGTCAAGTATTGTCTTCTTAACCTCATCCTGGTTACTACCGGCAGCCATAAAATCACACTTAAATCCCAGATCGCGGCACTTAATTATTTTCATAAAAATCCCTTGATGTAAACGAACTGTAGAATTAGTCAAAATGATTAATATAGAAAACAAAACAATGGATAAGATCTAAAACTAAGCTTCTAGAACATCTTTTTTCGGTGCGAAGTTATTTTCCTTGCTCAATTTTTGATTAACTGCGAATAAGGCATAAAATCCCCTCTTTTTGGCTTGTTAACAGGGATTACTTTATGTGTGATAATGCTTAAGTGTGAGTAAGTTGATTTATGTCTCTGTCAAAATTTAATGAATCATGTTTATCGTGTTTATTGGAGAAATCGACATGAAAGTATTGGTCAGTGATCCACTCTCCAACGAAGGCTTGGAGATTTTAAAAGAGCACTTTACTGTTGACATTTCCACCGGGCTTTCCGAGGACGAACTGGTGAAAAAAATCAAAGACTACGATGCCCTTATAATCCGAAGCGGTATCCAGGTCACACAGAAAATTATCGAAGCTGCCGACAAGCTGAAGGTTATCGGGAGAGCTGGAGTCGGAGTTGACAATGTTGATGTCGATGCAGCTACCAAGAAGGGCATCATCGTGACTAACTCTCCCGAAGGCAACATGATTTCTGCAGCAGAGCACACTATTGCCATGATGATGTCAATGTCCAGGAATATACCCCAGGCAAACACCTCCCTGAAAGCCAGGGAATGGAAGCGCAACAAATTCATGGGCGTTGAGGTCAAAGGCAAGATTCTGGGAATCATAGGTCTTGGAAGAATTGGTTCGGAAGTCGCAAAAAGGGCGTCAGGACTTGAAATGAAGCTTATGGGATACGATCCGTTTATCTCCGAAAAGAGGGCTACCGAACTGGGGGTAAAGCTTGCGACAGTAAACGAAATCGCAAAAGCAGCTGACTATATTACAGTACACACTCCCCTTATTAAAGAAACCAGGAATATTCTGGATGATGAGCAGTTTGCCCTGATGAAACCCAGCGTCAAAATTATCAATTGTGCTCGCGGCGGCATTATAAGCGAAGAAGCCCTGGCAAAAGCTCTTGCAAGTGGAAAAATAGGCGGTGCAGCATTAGATGTATTTGTTGAGGAGCCTCCTTTTATCAGTCCTCTCCTTGATTTTGACAACGTCATAGTAACTCCTCATCTTGGAGCCTCCACACAGGAAGCTCAGGTCAACGTGGCAATTGAGATCGCCAACGAAATAGTGTCCGTACTCACAGGCGGGCTTGCAAAGAATGCAATCAATATCCCGTCTGTAAAGCCGGAAGCTATGGCAGTCCTTGCTCCTTACATCAGGCTTGCTGAAATGATGGGAAAAATTGCAGGGCAGCTTGTAGAAGGAAATTACGAAAAGGTAGAAATCGGGTACAACGGCGAGATTTCCGGAAAAGACACGCGGCCCCTTACGGTTTCCGCTCTCAAAGGGCTGCTTGAAATGGCTCTTGGTTCCGCAGTAAATTATGTCAATGCTCCGACTCTTGCAAAGTCCAGACAGATCGCAGTCGTAGAAAGCAAATCCGAGTCTTCCGAGGAATACGCTTCAACTGTCAGTATCAAGCTTATTGGCGGAGGAATGACAAAGCTGATTGCCGGAACTGTCGTCGGGGATGAACCAAAAATCGTTTCAGTTGACGGGGACAAACTGGATATCTTCCCTGCAGGATATATGATTTTTGCCAAACACATCAACAAGCCGAATGTAATCGGGCCGTGCTGCGTGGTTCTTGGTAAAAACAACATCAATATCTCAGGCATGCAGGTTGGAAGGTCAGAAATCGGAAGCACTACTATGATGGTCCTGAATGTGGATTCCGAAGTTCCTGCTCCTATCCTTGAAGAATTACGGAATGTTCCAGGAATACTCAGTGCCAAACTCGTGAAAATATAAACGTATTTCTGAGAAATGTTTTGCTTCGGCACAGGTTAAGAATGGTAATTCTGTGCTGGAGTCTTAAATTCTTTTCCGAAATTATATCCGTAAAGCCTGCTATCCAATGTCTATGTATCCAAACAGATTATGTCTAATCCGATTATGTCTAAACCGATTATGCCTAAACCTGAGAGGGTAGCCAATGGAAGAACTTAAACTTGTAGTTTCGACTCCTTTTAAAAAGAATCTTGCAGTTTCCCTTTCGGAAAAGGATTTTGAGTTTTCCCTGGCTTTTGACCTCAAATGGTTTTCCCCGAAAATTGCCTCAAAGGTAAAGGATCGTGCCCTCGAAGTCGGCCTGCTCAACCTTAAGCACGGTGCTCTTATTCCTGCCTTTGATGTGGAGAGCATCCGACTTCCCCATGCCTTCAAGCCGCCGGAGAATTTTCTTGAAAGCCATGAGAGTTTCGGAGAAAAATACCCTTCTCTCAAGGAAGAGATCTCCTTTGAGCAAGTCCTGGAATTTATTTCCGCAGATACCGGAGTAAACAGACAAAAACTTGTCTCTGAAATTAACTCCATGCAGGAGAGGCTTTTTTACCTTGTGGACATCCGGATCGTGGCCCTATTTGTGGCGAGGAAATTGGGGTGCGATATCGACACGATCTTTGGAAAGGTTTCCAGGTCCGTGCTCGGCATCTCATTTTGATAACCTCCGCAGATTCTGAAGAGGTTAAATTAAAGTGCCTATGTATTTTTGTAGTGTTTATATTCTTTGGTGAATTGTTTCCACAAGAGGTGGTGCCGACAATTTTGGCATGACTATCTCGATATATGCTCCTGTTTTAGTATTTTCTAGTTTTACCAAAACTTTATCCAGATTGCCGCAAGTAGTGGTCTTCCTCATTACCCAGTCATTGCAGCCAAGTACTTCTGGTAACTTATGATATTGCCATTCTGCCAGTTCATTGTAACAATAATCCAATTTCTTAGAAAGCATCCTTTCTATTAGATAGCCGTGATTATTCAGCACGAAAATAATAGGCTTTAGACCATAGCGATAAAACTGGCCGATCTCCTGAACGGTCATCTGGTGAGACCCTTCCCCCGTAATAAGAACCACTCGCCGATTCGGGGCAGCCAGTGAGGCTCCAAAGGAAGCCGGAGTAGCCCAGCCTATCGCCCCCCAGAGCATCTGGCTCTCGAACTTAACCCCTTTCGGTAAAAATACTGGCAGTAAGCCAAAAAAGGATGTGCTTGAATCGGCTATAATTATGTCATCGGGCTTAAAAAATTTCGCGCACCTCGCGTACAAATAATCAGCAGTTATAGGGTTTTCGGCATCTACCTTTGGCATTGTAGGATGCTTAGCCACAGGTCCCCCGACATCAATACGCTTATGGAGTCTTTTCACCAGTTCCCCGAGCACATCAGACATTTTTATATGGAGATAGTCAGCATCCCCTATCTGGACCTCAGAGGGCATGATATTGATGATCCTGGATTTGTCAAGTTTTGCCGTGAACATACCAGTGTTATAATCAGACAGAATAGTGCCTATAGCAAGTATACAATCGCAGGATTCCACGAACTCCCTAATTTCAGGATTGATAAGCTGTCCGCTGTATAACCCCAGATATGAGGGATTAGTCTCGTCAAGCACTGATTTATCCGATTCCAGGGTCACATAAGGCAAACCCGAAGCATTAACAGCGGCCGTGGTCAATTCCTTGAGCCCAAAACGTTCAACAAGAATGCCTGGCATAATGCAGGCTTTCTTTGCATTCGACAGCTTATCTACAATTGTCGAGACCACTTCCTCTAGCGTCTCAGGATCGCTTTTTGAAAGCACGTTTGCCGGTGCCATGGAGGATGAAATCTCTTTATGCACATAGTCATGAGGTATGGCGATGTATACCGGCCGGTGCTGCTCCAGAGCTGCCGCGATAACACGCTCGACTTCATTAACGCAGTTCTCCGGGGTAAGCATTGTTTTCGCACATACCACTGGGGCAGCCATGGTCATAAATTGGTCGAACTCTCCGTTGCCAAGCGTATGATGTACAATGGCATGTTTCTCTTGGACCGACATTTGCGGCATTCCAACTATATGGAATACTATATTGTGCTCTGCGTAAGAGCCTGCTATCCCGCACATTGCGGATAATTCGCCTACCCCAAAGGTAGTAGACAGTACTGACATACCTTTGATACGGGCATAACCGTCGGCAGCATAAGCGGCATTCAGCTCATTGCAGCAGCCTATCCAGCGCAACTCCTTATCATCACATATGGCATCGTTGATAGGAAACGCATAGTCTCCTGGCACACCGAAAATATCATTCATTCCTAGCTGCTTTAATCGGTTCAGAAGATATTGAATAACTGTCTCAGGCATAATAATACCCTCCAAATTCAGATCTACTTGTTTCATTATTTTGGGCCAAGCCCAGTGTTCCTCAATTAACAGAAATTTGGTTACTGTGTTTCTAGATCCGTATTTTGATCATAGCCGTCAAGAGCATTCGCAGCCAATGAATCTGCGCCTCTGGATCCCTTAAGTAGCTACTGAACGTCAAGGGGAGCGCGACCCAGGCAATCAGGCGGCTTTCTTCATTTTGCTCTCGACTATCCGTCAGTCTTCATCTTGCTGCCATTCCAAAGAGATCTAGTGTTCATTTGTAACCTGCTGCAGACCGGACACTAACTCAAAACGATATTAATCGCTCTCCTGACATTGATCATTCCCCACGGATTATAATTCACTAATATTATAAAAAATGAGACTTTTTCCCAATGCATTTTCAGCTCTCTTAAATTTGCTTCTAAAGTTAAGTTTCTAATTGTAGACACTTCTTAAAACAGGGTTAAAAACAGGGATAACTCGTTCAAAACTACCCGTTTTCTCTAATAAGTGAATCCTCAATAAATTTCATACAGAGCATACTTCCCCTAAATATAACACATGTTTGTTATTTTTAGGCATATGTGCCAGCACAACTTTAATTCAGGAACATTTGAAGGTACGAGTGAATGGGAAACAAATAAAAATTTTATCATTTGGAATTCTAGTGAATAGGAACTATTGTGCACATAATCTTTATGTACTAGAAATGTTATTCACATGATACTACTCCGACTAATCGCTTAATTTTTAATCTGCCGTTTCCGAGTTTAAAGTCTGGGAGAGGCAATTACAGCGATGTTCGAACGCGATAAGGAATTTTTTCGCGTGAGTAAGGTTTAAAAAATCTTGCGGAGGAACATACATTGGGTAAAAAATCGTTGGTAAAACTTACAAGAAAAACAAATCCAAGAATCGTTTCCCTGATTCTTACCCTGAAAGATAAGGCCAATATGGATACTGCCCCAATCTGGAAGGATATCGCGAAACGTCTTGAGATGCCGTCCAGAAACTATGCGGCTGTGAACATAAGCAAGATCAACAGGCACACTGCAGAAGATGATGTCCTGCTCATTCCGGGAAAAGTTTTGGGTGCAGGTCTCCTTGATCACCCTGTAACTGTTGCGGCTTTAACTTTCAGCGAATCCGCGGCTGAAAAAATCACTGAATCCGGTGGCAAGTGCCTGAGTCTCGAAGAAATAATGGAAGCAAATCCTAAAGGGTCCGGTATTCGGATTTTCCGCTGAGGTGTAGAAAATGACGGTTATCGATGCAAAAGGGCTTATTTTGGGGCGTCTTGCAAGTACGGTTGCAAAACAGCTGCTTTCAGGAGACGAGAAAATACATATTGTAAATGCTGAAAAAGCCGTGATATCTGGTTCAAGGGCAACCACCCTTAAAGAATACCGGGAAACCCGGGAGAGAGGGGCTACGGAGTTCGGACCTTATTTCCCGAAGCGTCCGGACCGAATTCTGAAGAGGACTATTCGTGGTATGCTGCCCTATAAGAGAGCAAGAGGCAAGGATGCAATGTCCAGGCTCAAAGTCTATGTTGGTGTCCCCTATGAACTCAAGGGCGCTGAATTAATCACCATTGAAGATGCCGATATGAGGCTTCTGAGTTCTAACAAATATATCGAGCTTGGTGAAGTGAGCCAGAAAATGGGTTCAAAATTTTAAAGGGTGAGTCTTCATGGTCAAAGTAATTAATTCATCCGGAAAGCACAAAACTGCAATTGCACGTGCAACAGTCACAAAAGGAACAGGTAAGGTCAGGATCAACAGAGTTCCGCTCGAGTTGTATACCCCGGAGCTTGTAAAGATGAAGATCTCCGAACCTCTGATAATCGCAGGAGACGAAGTGGTTTCCGGGCTTGACATCAATGTCGACGTTCGAGGCGGCGGAATTATCGGACAGGCTAATGCGGTAAGGACTGCTGTTGCTCGGGGTATTGTGGAATGGACCAATGATACGATTATCAGAGACAATTTCGCAAGCTACGACCGCAACCTGCTTGTAAGCGATTCGAGACAGAAAGAATCCAAGAACTACGGTGGACCCGGAGCAAGGGCTAAATACCAGAAATCTTACAGGTAAGACTATGATCCCAGTCCGATGTTTCTCATGTGGAAAAGTAATCTCCAACTATTGGGATGAGTACAAAAGACGTGTCAATGAAGGCGAAGACGCTGCCGTAGTGCTGGATGATCTTGGGATCACCCGCTACTGCTGCCGTAGAATGATCTTAAGCCATGTCGAACTTGTTGATGTGCTTTCGCCGTACCAGTAAGGGATCGTAGGGTAGCCTGGTCCATCCTTCGGCGTTCGGGACGCCGGAACCTGAGTTCGAATCTCAGCGGTCCCATTTCCCCATTTTCAGGGTACTGGTTTTCAGGTATGTATGAACTAAATTAAATCTATCATGCTTCTCAATTTTTAGATTCATCGGAGCGTTTTTGAGTTTCAGGGTGATCAGTTGGTCAAGGAAAAGTATACTCGGTTCGAGCGTGCGCGGATTGTAGGTGCAAGATCATTGCAAATTGCAATGGGGGCTCCTGTCCTTGTTGAAGATGACGGGCGGCTGGATCCTCTCTATATCGCTATTGAAGAGTTGAAGGCCGGAGTTATTCCAATTACGGTCAAACGTAAAAGTTGATTGAAAACATTTGAGATGTATTTTTCAGACATGATTATATCTTATTATTGATTCTATTATGAGGTGACTTTATGGAGGAAATTGAACAGACAGGGCAGGAAGAAACCGAAGAACAGCCTTTGCCTGAAGAAAATATCGAGGCTGAAGAAAATGTCGAGGCTGAAGAAAAACCTGCACCTGAAAAGGAAGCAACAGCAAAAGCCGGATCCGTGCCTGTAGTGTCTGAGGACGAAGCTTCTGTTAGAGAGGGATCAACATCCCTTGTGTCCATCGATGAATATCTGGCAGCAGGTGTTCACATTGGGACCCAGCAGAAGACTCAGGATATGATGCGTTTTGTATACAGGGTCAGAACTGATGGGTTATATGTGCTTGATATCCAATCAACAGACGAAAGAATCAGAGTTGCATCAAAGTTACTGTCTCATTACGATCCCTCAAGGATCCTTGTTGTCTCATCAAGGCAGTACGGGCAGCATCCTGCAAAGATGTTTTCCAGGGCACTCGGTACAAGGGCAATGCTTGGAAGGTTCATTCCAGGCTCTCTTACAAACCCTCAGATCCATGGCTTCTTTGAGCCCGATGTTGTGATCGTAACCGATCCTGCAGGAGATGCTCAGGTTCTGAAGGAAGCTTCAAGCATTGGAGTACCTATTTTAGCACTCTGTGATACTAATAACCTGATTTCAAACGTAGATCTAGTAATTCCCACGAACAATAAAGGCAGAAAAGCGCTTTCCCTTGTTTACTGGCTAATTGCACGGGAAGTTTCACGGCTTAATGGTACCCCTTTCAACTACGAGTTGACTGACTTCGAAACTCCCCTCTGATCCCGAAGGGCAGTCCTGCATACTGCAAGGATATATAAAAAAGATCCATATCTTATTATGGGTGATTGTAAATGAGACAGCCAGCAGTTGCAGGGCAGTTTTATCCCCTGCGTCCTGAAAATCTGGAGAAAGAACTCAAGCGATGTTTTGAAGGTCTGGAGATCCGGGAGCGAGATGTCATCGGGGCAGTATGCCCGCATGCCGGGTATGTCTATTCCGGAAAAGTGGCCGCGCATGCCTATGCAACTCTCCCCGAAGCCGATACCTATGTGCTTTTAGGTCCCAACCATACAGGATACGGCTCACCTGTGTCGGTATCCAGAGACACGTGGAAAACTCCCCTGGGAACTGTCGAGGTTGATGTCGAACTTGTTGATAGGTTTTTAGGGAGCATTGTAGACGTGGATGAACTTGGTCACAAATACGAACACTCTATCGAAGTTCAGCTTCCTTTTCTTCAATATCGCTTCGATGGGGATTTCAAAATCCTTCCTATCTGTATGGGTATGCAGGATGAAGAAACCGCAGTTGAGATAGGAAACATTATTGCCAACCTTGTTTCCGAAAGCCGAAAAAGAGTGGTCTTCATCGCATCCAGTGATTTTACTCACTACCAGCCTGCAAAGCTTGCAAAGGAAACAGATAATGAAGTCATTGATTCTATACTGAATCTCGATGTTCCGGGAATGTATGACCGGCTCTACCGTAGGAATGCGTCTATATGCGGCTACGGGCCAATTGCTGCAATGCTTACGTCTTCCAAAAAGCTGGGTGGAAATCACGCTACTCTTCTCAACTATTCAAACAGTGGGGATGTTTCCGGAGATCTGAACGCAGTTGTGGGATATGCCGCAATAATTGTGGAGTAAGAGAATATTGTGGATCAGCTTGCAAATTTAAATAATCAGTCGGAATCGGTAGCTGCTTTAAGCACTCCAACTAAACTTTCAAACTAAACTTTTCAACTAAACCTGGAACTTCAGAGGAATAGTATGATTTCGTGCTCTGCACCCGGAAAAATTTATCTTTTCGGAGAACACGCGGTTGTCTACGGGGAAACCGCAATAGCATGTGCGGTTGAGTTAAGAACGCGGGTGCGGGCAGAACTTAACGATTCAATAATAATCCATTCTCAAATTGGCATGACTGGAATTGATTTTGAAAAACATCCCTATATCTCCTCAGTTATTGAGAAAATGAAAAAAATCACACCGATAAAAGGTGTTTTCCTGGAAGTCGATTCCGATATTCCGGTGGGCTCAGGACTCGGGTCATCTGCTGCTGTTACTATTGCATGTATAGGTGCTCTCAATGAGCTTTTTGGCTGCGGTCTTTCTTTAGAGGAGATTGCAAAAACCGGGCATGAAATCGAGATCCGGGTCCAGGGAGCGGCAAGCCCCACGGATACCTATGTGTCCACATTCGGTGGGGTCGTTACCATCCCTGAAAAGAGGAAACTGAGGATACCCGACTGCGGAATTGTGATCGGGGACACAGGAATTTTCTCTTCTACAAAGGAACTTGTAGCAAATGTCAGGAAGCTCCGTGAAAGTTATCCCGAACTGATTGAGCCTCTTATGGCTTCTATTGGCAGAATATCTAAAATAGGAGAATCCCTTGTCATGGCAGGCGATTATACTTCCGTTGGCAGGCTCATGAATGTAAATCAGGGCCTTCTGGATGCTCTTGGTGTAAATATTCTTGAGCTTTCCCGATTAATTTACTCTGCCAGGAAAGCTGGGGCCTTCGGAGCAAAGATCACAGGCGCTGGCGGTGGAGGATGCATGGTAGCACTTACTGCAACTGATAGGTGTACGCAGATTGCCGAAGCGATGTCAGAGGCAGACAGCAGGGTGATCATTACAAAACCAACTGAACAGGGACTGAAGTTGACTAACAGTTAGTTAAATAAGCGTTAAGTGATACGGAATGATGGTCTCAACCGAACCAGTTATCCTGAAACTTGGAGGCAGCGTTATTACTGACAAAGGCGCAGATGAAGGGGTTGTAAAAGAGGCTGCTCTCCTGAGGATTGCGCGGGAAGTTTCCGAATTTCGGGGAAAAATAATTATTGTGCACGGTGCAGGCTCCTTCGGGCATACCTACGCCAGGAAATACAGGCTTGATACAAGTTTTGATCCTGAGGGAGTAATTATAACCCATGAATCCGTCAAGAAACTTGCCTCAAGAGTGGTAGATGCCCTTAACCGTTTCGGAGTCCGGGCTGTAGCTGTACATCCTTTTGGTTGTACGGTTTGCAGGAAAGGGCGGATAGAGAGCATGTATCTAGACAACATAAAGCTCATGCTCAAGAATGGTTTTGTCCCTGTGCTTCACGGAGACGTTGTTATGGACCTCGAACTCGGGGCATGCGTGCTCTCCGGAGACCAGATAGTTCCCTACCTTGCAAAGAAGCTTGGAATTACAAGGCTCGGACTGGGGTCGGCAGAAGATGGAGTGCTTGATATGTATGGAAAACCTGTGCCTGAGATTACTCCTGAAAAATTTGAAAATTTCAAGCATTACATAGGAGGCTCAGGAAGCACTGATGTTACGGGCGGCATGCTCGGGAAGGTACAGGAACTTCTGGAACTTAGCAAAACATCTTGTATTACTTCATATATATTCAATGCAGGAAAAGCGGATAACATACACAGGTTCTTAAATGGGGAATCCATAGGAACCAGAATTAGTCCGGACAAAGGGTATGAAGCATGATCAATACTACCTCAAGGCGAAAGATTGAACATCTGATGATATGTGCTACAAACCCGGTGGAATCACGAAAGGTCAGTGCGGGCTTTGAGGACGTGACCCTGATCCACAGGGCGCTTCCTGAACATGATATGAATAAGCTTGACCTGTCTGTGGATCTCCTCGGGAAACGCTTGCAGGCTCCTTTCTTAATTGCTTCGATCACCGGAGGTCACCCTGACACGATTCCGGTAAACGCTGCCCTTGCAGCCGCAGCCGAGGAACTGGGAGTTGGAATAGGAGTTGGCAGCCAGAGAGCTGCAATCGATGATCCTATTCAGGAAGAATCTTTCAGGGTTGTCAGGGATAAAGCTCCCAAGGCCTTTGTCTATGGGAATATAGGCGCTGCCCAGATCCGCGAGTACGGGGTTGAGGGAATTGAAAAGCTTATTGAAATGATCGAAGCTGATGCCCTTGCTATTCATCTTAACTTTTTACAGGAGGCCATCCAGCCAGAAGGGGATAAAGATGCAACTGGCTGTCTGGATACAATTAGAGAGATATGTTCCGTACTGAGTACACCAGTAATTGTTAAAGAAACCGGAGCTGGAATCTCAAGGGAAGATGCCCTTCTTCTCCAGAAAGCAGGCGTATCTGCAATTGATGTGGGAGGCGTAGGAGGCACAAGCTGGGCAGGAGTTGAGGTCTACAGGGCTAAGGAAAGCGGAGATTCAATCTCTGAACACCTTGGAAGACTCTTCTGGGACTTTGGAATTCCAACTGTTGCCAGCATTATTGAATCCAGGGTTTCCCTTCCAATTATCGCAACTGGTGGAGTCAGAACGGGCCTTGATATCGCTAAATCCATCGCTCTTGGAGCCAGTGTGGCAAGTGCAGCACTGCCCTTTGTAGGCTCTGCTCTTGAAGGAAAAGAAGCCGTTGTGAGTACTCTTTCCCGTATGCTGAATGAGTTAAAAACTGCAATGTTTCTATGCGGCTGTGCAAATATACGGGATCTGCGTAATGCTCCTGTAGTCGTTACCGGCTGGACACTTGAATACCTTGGCCAGCGTGGTTTCAATATAAAAGACTATGCCCTGTCAAGGGAAATATTTTAAGGCACAGCACAGGTTTTGCTGCCCTTTACCATATTATGTTGGAATTTACATTATGCATCAGGTAGGCATAACAGCATATTCGTCCGATAAAAGCTCATCTCACTTTACATTCCGACCCCCCCCTTTAAATTTTTCATTGAATTTGGTTGATTTAGTGATTCTTGCCTTTTTAGATGGCGATTATTTTTACAAATAGTT
>JADGNM010000314.1 GCA_017883485.1 Methanosarcina sp. | reverse complement strand
TCAGATCGGCTCTTAATCCAGGCTAGGGATCTTTTTAACCGGAGACTTTTTCCCATCCTTTGAGAGCAGGACTACCCGGCTAATTTCAGATTCGTCGGCGATTTCGTATCCCAGGTATTTTGCAAGTGCTTGTGAGAACTCCAGTACCTCTGCATGAGCAGGCATAGAGGAGCGATCGAGCCTGAGCCGCGAAAAGCCCAGATGCATGTACGCTTTTATTTCCACAAAATCAGGAGAGGCTTTTTTGATCAGTTCAGCATAGCCTTCCGGTTTGAACATATTTTCGCCTTTGACCAGCGTTGTCCGGATGACTGTCCTTGAGTTTTTTTGTTTCATCTGGGACAGGGATTCATTGACCTTTTCCCATAGTGCGGCTGATCTGGGCTGGCAGACCTTCAGATAGGTTTTCAGGTCAGGGGCGTCAAGACTCATATAAAGCTGGGAAGGGGAGACCTTTGCAAGCATCTCAGGATTTGTTCCGTTTGTGACCAGAAAAGTTGTAAAGCCTCTTTTTTCGTATTCCTTGATAAGCTCTGGCAGGTATGGGTAAAATGTGGGCTCTCCGGACAGGGAGATTGCAACATTATTCGGCTCGCGGCTCTCAATCCAGCGCTCTTTAATTGCATTTGGGGAGCCGCCAAAACCCGTGATCAACTTGCGCTGGCAGGCAATACTTTCTTCTACAATTTTCTCGGGAGAATCCCATTCCTCGGGAGCAGGAACCGGAACTTCAGTCGGGCGCCAGCAGAAGAGGCAGCGCTGGTTGCACATAAGGGTTGGAGTCATCTGGAGGCAGCGGTGGGATTGGACTCCATAGAATTTGGATTTGTAGCAGAAGCCCTGATCGTTCATAGCATGCCTTAGCCAGAGACAGGTCTTAACGGCTGAGTGACGGCCTGCAAGGGCATATCCCTGTTTTTTCAGGAGAGTCTCAAAATCAGGGATATCAAAGGGAAAAGAAGCCTGTTTTTCGTTTAGTTTTCCTTTTTGAATTTCTGAAGCATTGTCGATGAAGTCGTCCTTTTCTTCTTTCAGAGGCATTCTACGCATATTAATTCTTAGTGGTATATATAAGGATCTGAAAATAATTTTAGAGAATTTTGTGGACTAAGAGTATGAAATTTTCGTCCCCGGTTCAGTCGAAAGTCAGGATCCTACAGGTAAAATCCGCGAGATCGACAATTGGGATCCTGGCAGGTACAGGCGTAAGATTCACACGCTTCTGGAATTCTGTCTGGCCCTGCCAGGTTCCGGAATTGACAAGAAGGATATTTTTATAACGCTGGACTCCCAGGGTATGGACGTGGCCTGTGTGGATTATGTCAGGCAAAGGGTCGATTACGAAATAGTCCTTTTTCTCCGGGGATATGGAAACCCTGCTCCCATAAGTTGGAGCAAGGTGCCTGCGCTTTACCATTTCAAGGACGGCTCCAGTAGGTTCCTGATATGTGACTCCGGGAATGCTTGCCACAAGGTCATCAATCGACCTGCCGTGGTAAATTAGGATACGCACACCATCCAGGTCGAGAAAAGCAGGATTACCAACGAAGATGACATCTTGAGGGAAATCGGTCTGGATTTTTTCAGGCAGGGCAGGTTGGGGTTCTGCCTGGCGGACAGCGTCGTGGTTGCCCGGACTTATGACCACGCGAATATGCTCGGGGATTTCCCTGAAGTACTCTGCAGCCTTCTTATACTGCTCGTAGACGTCCAGAATATCCAGCTCCATTTCCTGGTCAGGATAGATCCCGATTCCGTCAACAAGATCTCCTGCAACTATAAGATAACGGATACTGGCTGCAAGTTCCCTCATGACCTCCGAGTCGGATTTTCCCTTTAAAAAGTCAAGGAAATCCAGCCAGGCATCTTCGAGGAACTGGGAGCTTCCCACATGCACATCCGATATCAGCACGATTTTTCCATGACTTCCGGTTTTGCGCTGAACGCTGTTAGGTACATCCGGCTGGACGATCTTTGAGGCAATCATCAGGTTTCCATCATTCGTTATCGAACCCGTTACTCCAATGACCTCGTCCAGGAGGATCTTTGAGGCTAATTCGAAAAGCTCCTTATCGGTATTTCTAATCAGGACTGAAAAAGAGCCTGTCGGGTCCTCAAGAGACAGTATCCGGTGACCATTAGTGGTGCTGCTGCTATCCGAAACCATACCGATAACTGATATTTCCTCAGGACTCCTATCCCTTCCATGGCGAAAATTTTTCCTTTTTAAACTCTCCATAGGATGCGCATTGATTCTGCCCCGGATAATCTCTGAAAGCCTGCTGTACCTATCCCTGAAATACTGCACGAATTGCATATATTCCCCAATGCAGGTGGAATGTCCTGAGATATCGGTAATTACGGTTACAGGGTTCCTGCCCGGGTAAATCCTATATCCTTCATCCCTGGAATTTGAAGATGAATCTCTTTCAGAAGTTGAGAAAGACCGATCTGACCTGGAAATCCTGTTAGAGGGAGGAGAGGAGTTTTCATGCCCAAAAAAAGAGAAACCCGGTCTATCTCTAGCCTGTGAAGCCAGTGGCGAAAAAACCGACTCCGGAAAAGTCCTCGGTGAAGAAAGCGAGCCTGGGGCGAGGTAAGAGCCCGAAACCTCCTCGGATGAATAATTATCTGATTGGGTATCTGGAACTGATTCAGGAATCGTATCAGGGACTGAAATTGGATCTGGAGCAGGATTTCCATAGGGCCCCGGAACCTGGATGGGGACTGAAGCAGGTACATCCGGCTCTAAGTGTAGCTTATTTGATTTGGGGGAAAGCATACAAGGCTTGGAAAGAAATTCCCCTGCTTTTAAAAAAGAGGCCTCCGTTGAGAAATTCATTTCATCAGAGGGCAGCTTCTCTGTTGTGGTTCCGAAATCCGGATTTTCTTCAGTCTCTACATAGATTAGCTTTAAGGTCCTATCATAGGCAGCAAATCCCTCAAGATCTATGTGTTCAGTTCCTATGACAACAACAGAGTCATAGACAGTTGAAAGGACATATCTGAGCAGGCTTTCGGGCGAGTTGCTGGATTCGATGAGTTCCACGGCTTCAGGGCTTATCTGGTATTCTTTCTCCATAACCGCTTTTACAATCTCGCTTTTCTCGGTCCCAAGATGTTCTTCAGCATTGAGCACCTGTTCTTTCGGGGTTAAATCATCATTCTCTCCAGCTAACAGATATACAGGACACTTTATATCACCCAGACTCAATTTCTTTCCAAGCCCAACAAACTCACCTTTAAAAAGCCTATTCTCCTTGAAAAGCTCTTTAACCACCTGTAGATACCATCTTCCCGGAAGGTTAATGGTATGCTCATACCATCCTTCAAAAGTTTCAAACTTCTGAACATATGCTGGATCATTAATGTTCTCGTAGAGCATCACAAACTTATGGATATACTGTTTTTCAAAATTAAGGCTCTTAAAGCCTCCAAGCATGAACTCACCTTTCAGAACTCCGCCTCCCATTGCTACAAGCATCTCAAAGAATTCCATGGGAAGCTTATGAGCATATTCCTTAATTACACCCTCTCCAGCATCTGTATCTATAGGAGTTCCCCCCATAATAAGTGTATTTACCTTTTCCGGAAACCTTGCAGCATACATGGTAGCCAGCCACCCGCCCTGGCACATCCCGGCGAGATTTACCCGACCACCCAATTCATCGACACAAAGATCCAAGTCATTCAGATAATTGTCTATGTCGTAATCCTTCATAGCCTGGGTTGCGTTCTTCCAGTCGATCGAACAAACTTTTTCGATTTCATTCTCTAAAAGTGTTTCAATCAGGCTCTGTGAAGGACTGAAATCGACTATCTTTGATGTATGACCTGCATAAGGAGGAACGATCAATGTATAGATACCTTCTCCTTTTTTCGAGAAATCCCTCA
>JADGNM010000313.1 GCA_017883485.1 Methanosarcina sp. | reverse complement strand
TTCAACTTAGCCTCTGTTTCCTTAATATCGGTAATATCACGGGAAATAGCAAGAACAGAGATTAATTTGCCATTCGCAAACTCCGGTACTATTTTAGTACTAAAATAATATTTTTTCCCTTGAGGCGATATATACTTGTACTCTACTGTTTCGGTTTTCTTTGTGACAAAAGTGATTTCGAGATGTTTTTCCCAGAATTCTACTTTTTTAGGATCCCTTCCCAGTTCACTTTGAGTTTTTCCGATTATTTCATCTAGAGAAATATCATAAGATTCCACAGCAGCAGGATTCGCATATACATGGCGATGTTGTTTATCAAAGCGGGTTATTATGTCAGGGGAATTTTCGGCCAAAGCACGAAAACGTGTTTCACTCTCCTGCAATGACTTTTCGGCCTTCGTGCGATCGGTGATGTCTATTAATGTAGCAACGGCACCCCGTGGATTACCCTGCTCGTCACGTAAGGGTCTGGCGTTACACAATACATGCCGCTTCAGGCCATCTGGATAGACAATGTCTAACTCGTAGTCATGTACTTCTTTACCTGAAGCTGCTATTCGCAAAGGCATATCTTCAAGTGAAATCTCTACTCCGTCCTTGAACAGCTTATGAGTCTCGGGTCTTTTTCCCTCAGGAAGGACTTTGGATATGTTTGTACCTTCTGGAAGTCGAATCCATTCATAGGAAAGTCGGTTGCCAGTCATCTTAATAGCCCTGGGATCATGCGCTATCATCACAGCAGCAGGTGCCGTATCCAATACTATTTCCAGTTCTTCAGAGCGTGCTTTCTCCCTTTTCTCGCTCTTCCGAAGCGCATCCACCAGAGCGTCTCGTTCAGCCAGTGATTGAGCAAACATAGTGTTGCTGTAGCTTAGCTGTGAGATCATATTGGCAAGTTTCATTAAGTAAGATATGCCTGTTTCCACAGACTCTCTGCTCATCAGAGGAACTTTTTCAAGTGCTGCCATGTATTCCTCTTCATTAAAGCCATATTTCCTAGCCTGAGACCGGAAAAACTCATAGTCAAGAGGCTCGTCATCAAAAAAGAACTGTCCTGAGAAGATATTGCCGACATGATAGCCTCCCACAATGATGGGAGTCGCCATATCCCACATATTGTTTTTGCACTTGAACAGCTTAAACTCTCCGGGGGGAATGCCCACAGATAGTCTTGTGCTGCTTTCTATGCAATGCCTACAGGTATCGGGGTGAACCCTATGGAATTTGGTACAAATATCCTGCCACCCAATACCTACCAGAACATTGCCTTTGATGTCATCCAGGCTCATGGGAATGTGAGCAAGCTTATAGAAATCGTCCATTAGGGACTGTATTGCCTGGACATCAATGACCTCAGAAAGCTCCAGGTTCTCCACCTTTTTAGCTTTACTTTCCTGGACTTTTTCTGCAAGTTCTTTCTGATCACATATCTCGAATCCGTAAATGTTTACGCATTTGTCTTCCGTAAAGTGATAAAACGTAGTCAAGTATGCTTTTTTTCCCACTTTAACTTCAATTTTTATAGGGCTATGCTGAGAAAGAACTCTCTGCACAATATCTCCAATGTTGGAAGGCAGTTTTTCTCCTACAGCCACTCTCCACTCATGCAATAAGGGTTCGCCTGCTTCATTGGAGTAAAGAACAGTCCCGTCTTTTGCCACACTGATCACAGGATTAAAATTTTTTATCGGAAATTGATCTGTTTTGACTTTCATTTTAAGTTCAGCTCCTCTCTTTGAGGACAATAGGCTTACTTTCAAGGATCATGTGAAAAAATTAATATTTTTATGTTATAACGCTCAGTTTTCCAAAAACAATTTTATTTTTCAATATGAGTTTCAGAACCTTTTATATGCGGAAACTTGAGCAATCATTTATAATTCAGGAGATATAGGCGCAACTTTGAGTTTTGGGATCAACGCTCTCTTTATTTATAAATTCATTTAAGAAAAAACAATACTAATAACATCTTATTTAAAATTTCATAACTCTCTATTCTTACGATGCACAAACTACGTGCACCGCTTTCAATCATAAACACTAAGCAATTACCAAGATACGAACATACAAAACAAAGTTAAAAATAATTTTTGAGTTCATATGATAAAAAATATGATAAACTATTATAAAAACATTTTTAGCTATTTTATGCAGTTATAATTTATAGAATAAAAATTAGAGTATAAGGCGCATCTCAGAAGTAAAGCGACTACCGATAGCTCTAATTCTTAACTATTATTCCTCTTTCAAAATAGCAGTTTTCAAGCGATTACTTCACAGAACATAATTTGTACAACAACAAGATAGGAAACTTATTTATAATAATGAATGAGTAATAAATTGCATATGAAAGTTGCTGAAAAAATATTAATTGTAGAGGATGATTCTTTTATTCTCACCTTTACTTCCAAGGTTCTCAAATCCCAAGGATATTTAGTGACCACTGCCATGACAGGAAAAGATGCACTTGCAAAGGTCCAAACATCAAATTACAATCTGGTTTTGCTTGATATTGGACTTCCGGATATTACGGGTACAGATATTCTAAAAAAGATAAGAGAAATAAATCAAGATATAATCGTCATTATGATGACAGGGAATCCACAACTTGATTCTTCCATTGATTCCGTCAATTACGGGGCTGACGGATATCTCATAAAACCGGTCAACGACACAGACCTTGTTGACATAGTTGAAGAAAAAGTCAAACAGCGTTTTGATAGATTGGTAAACAATAATTCCATTTAAGGTTGGTCAAGTTCTTTTAACCTTACCTAAAAGAAATTTTGGTTTTTTTCAACCTAAGTCTAAATACTCAAGGGTTAGGTACTGAGGTTGAGAAAGAGAATATATTGCCTGTACTTCTAGAAGATATCAATAAGAGCCTATCCGAAAAGTGCTGTGAGCTGCTGAACTTTTGCAATAGGCAATATGCACAACCGGAATGAGTACACGGATATTATAAACTTATACAACTTTTACAAATGTCAATAATGACTTTTCGGATAGGCTCTAAGTCAGCCTTTCCATTCTTATTGCAGAGTAGGGTCTATACTTCCGTAAAATGGAGCCTATTTCAATGAGTTTTTCAAGCTTATCTTAAGCCTGTAACATATTAAGCCCACATATCCAGTTACTATTGAGTTAAAAGAATTACTGTCGAGCCAAAAGGAACTCAGTCCTCGCCAAGTTTTGTGGAGAAGAAAAAGCTTTCTGAATATGCACTTGCTCAACCTTACAAAACCAAACATGAAATCTGGGTAGATTCCCAGTTCATACATTTTCTGAACGACTACACAAATATTATGACATATTATTTTACAAAGAACTTCAGTAACCTGAGCAATCCACGTTTTACTTTTCACAAAATTCCCGAATTTGGATTTGACCAAAATTCAGTAGTTTATGCATTGCTTCTTTTGTGATAATGCTTGAAGAATTCATCCCGGTTAAACATGAAATTGTGGTACATTTCATCCAAATTGAACCTTTACCTCTTGCCTTGTGTTGTCTTTGAAAGGGATATACCGAAGCTCCAGCCTTGTCAATTGCCTCCAAGTCATTTCATTTTGAGTAAGTTTTATCACAGCTTCTTTCAACGTTTTAATATGTAAAGCTTGATGATGTACAGGCTCACAAGCAGGATGAGGGAGCAGTAGACGGCCTTGAAAATAGGGACATACTGGTACTCGAACCAAGTATCTATTATCTGCTCTATTGAAAAATAGAGCTGGAAGGTTGTAACTAGCAGGAGCAGCATTGCAATGAGGAGAATTCCCTTTTTAAAATTCTGTCCCATATCTGATATTTTTTCTTGTTTATACCGCAAATAATATCCCCTATGGTGCATTAATGGCTGTGATGACAGGTGATGACAAAGAACGCACGAGTCTGGGTTCGTATCGTA
>JADGNM010000028.1 GCA_017883485.1 Methanosarcina sp. | reverse complement strand
GTCTGGAGCCTTTAAATCGAAAAAGAAGGAATTCAAATATTACTGATAGTAATTGTCGGACAGCCTGTTTAGGTTGGGGTGGCCGCCCGCAATTTGATTTTTAATTATCATGGCGTCTACTGCTCTGGCAGCAAGTGAGCAAAATTCTTCGCCCACTGGACCATATGCATACATCACAAATTACGGCAGTAATACGGTTACTGTAATTGATACTGCAAATAATACTGCTGTGGCTACAGTGAATGTAGGAGGAGAGCCTCGTGGAGTTGCAGTTACCCCTGATGAAAAAAAAGTATATGTAGCAAATGGTCGTGATGCCAGCGTATCTGTAATTGACACATCTACAAACACTGTTACAGCCAAAGTGAATGTAGGATACACTCCTTTCGGCGCTGCAGTCAATAAGGCAGGAACAAAGGTATATATTACGAACTTGGGCAGTAATACGGTTTCTGTAATTGATAATGCTAATATTACTGTTACAGGCACGGTGAATGTAGGAAATAAGCCTTCCGGCGTTTCAGTCACCCCAGATGGAACAAAGGCATATGTGGCAAACTACGCTGAAGGGACTGTTTCCGTAATTAACACATCTAAAAATACTGTTACAGCCACGGTGAATGTAGGAAGCAAACCTTGGGGGATTGCAGTCACCCCTGATGGAACAAAGGTATATGTAGCGAACATTGATAGCAACAATATCTCCGTAATTGACACATCTACAGATACTGTTACAGCCACGGTGAATGTAGGATCTGGTCCTATTGGAGTTGCAGTTAACCCGGCGGGAACAAAAGCTTATGTGGCGAACTCCGACTACAACACTGTCTCTGTAATTGATACGGCAACAAACACTGTTACAGCCACTGTGAATGTAGGAAGTAGTCCTTATGGAGTTTCAGTCACCCCTGATGGAACAAGGGTATATGTGGCGAACAGTGGAGACAGCACTGCTTCTATAATTGATACAGCAACAAACAGGGTTGTAGCCACTGTGAATATAGGGTCTATGAGTATGTCCGTAGGACAGTTTATAGTTTCACCAGTACTTACTCAAAGATCATACGCATATATCACAAACGCCGGCAGCGATACTGTATCCGTGATTGACACAGAAACCAACCAAATTACAGCTACGGTAACTGTACCCAAAAACATACAAGCATGGCCTACAGGAGTTACAGTCAGCTCCGATGGAAAAAAAGTATATGTGGCAAACTCGAAAAGCAATACTGTTTCTGCGATTGATACATCCACAAACAGTGTAACAGCTAATATGAATGTAGGTAATTGGCCTTATGGAATTGCAATTACCCCTGATGGAACGAAGGTATATGTGACGAACCTAGACGACAACACCGTTTCTGTAATTGACACGGCAACAAACACTGTTAAAGCCACGGTGCCTGTCGGAAACAATCCTCGTGGAATTTCAGTCAACCCGGATGGAATAAAGGTATATGTGGCGAACACAGGCAGCAACACTGTCTCTATAATTGACACAGTAACAGACACTGTTACAGCCTCGGTAAACTTAGGAAACAATATACATGAAGGTCAGCCTGAAGGTGTTGCAGTTACTCCAGATGGAACAAGAGTCTACGTGACTAACTTTGGAGGCTACTATGACTATGATACAGTCTCTGTAATTGAAACAGCCACAAACACTATCATAGCAACGGTAGATGTAGGAGCTTGGCCTGAAGGAGTAGCAATCAACCCAGCAGGAACAAAAGTATATGTAACTAACTGGCTAAGCAGCAATGTCTCTGTAATTGACACAGCCACTAACAAGGTTGAAGCCACGGTGAAAGTAGATGGAAATCCTCTTGGAGTTTCAGTCACCCCAGACGGAAATAAAGTATATGTCGCGAACTGGAATAGCGATACTGTATCTATAATTGACACGGCAACAAACACTGTTACAGACACGGCGAAGGTAGGAAATGTTCCTTCTGCTTTTGGACAGTTTATATGTACTCCTCCGGCACAACCACCATTACTTCCTGTTGCAAATTTCAATAGTGACATCACCGAGGGTTATGCTCCTCTTTCCGTGCAGTTTACAGATCTCTCTAAAAGCGCAACTGGATGGAGCTGGGACTTTGGAGACGGAGATACTTCAACCGAGCAGAATCCCATGCATACTTACACTGTGGCAGGAACCTATACCGTTACTCTAACAGTAAGCAATGCAAATGGTATTAATTCGAAATCTGCTACGATACTAGTTCAGGCTGTTGCACCAATTTACTATTCTGGAAATGGTCACTACTATGAAGTGAAAAATGTGACGGGAGGCATTTCTTGGGAAGACGCGAAAAATGAAGCTCAATCTTTATCCTATTCAGGTATGAATGGACATCTGGCTACGATCACTTCTCAGGATGAAAATGACTTCATTGTTAACAATCTTGGTTCATCTGATCATTGGTTAGGTGGCTTCCAACCAAATGCTAGTGCAGAGCCCGATGGCGGCTGGCAATGGATAACTGGTGAACCGTGGGTTTATACCAATTGGAATAGTGGAGAGCCTAATAACTATGATGGAGTAGAAGAGTCACTTCATTTTCATGGCAATGAATATTGGAACGATAATTCTCATAATACCCTGCTAGGTGGTTATATAGTAGAGTACGAAGTAAAGAATACAATTGTCAGTGGGAAACAATTTGCATATATACCAAACCTAAACAGCGATACTGTCTCTGTAATTGACACAACCACAAACACTGTTACAGCCACGGTGCCTGTAGGAGCCGGTCCTCATGGAGTTGCAGTCAGTCCAGATGGAAAAAGTGTATTTGTAACGAATCATCACGAAGAAACAGTCTCTGTAATAAACACAACCACAAAGACTGTTACAACCACTGTGCCTGTTGGAAGCTATCCATGGGGAGTTGCATTCAACCCGACAGGAACAAAGGCGTATGTAACGAACCGTGGCAGCAATACTGTCTCTGTGATTGACACAGCTACAAAAAATGTTATAGACACCATTGATGTAGGAAGCTGGCCATTTGGAATTGAAGTCACACCGGATGGAACAAAGGTATATGTGGCAAACGCAGACTGGAGTGGCGTCTCTGCAATTGACACAATCTCAGTAATTGACACAGCTACAAATGCTGTTATAGCCACGATTAATGTAGGAAACAATCCTTGTGGAGTTGCAATCAACCCAGAGGGAACAAAGGTATATGTGGTGAACCTAAACAGCAACTCTATCTCTGTAATTGACATCGCAACAAACACTGTTATAACCACAGTGCCTGTAGGATCCAGTCCTAAAGAAGTTTCAATCAACCCAACAGGAACAAAAGTTTATGTGACGAACGAAGGCAGCAATACAGTCTCTGTGATTGACACAGCAACAAATACTATTACAGCCACAGTGCCTGTAGGAACTTCGCCGGAGGGAGTTTCAGTCACCCCGGATGGAAAAAAAGTATATGTTGCGAACATGGGTAGCAACACTGTCTCTGTAATTGACACTGCAACAAACGAGGTTACTGACATAGTGGAGGTGGGAAATAATCCTTATGCCTTCGGGCAGTTTATTGGTTACATCTCAGAACCCCCACTTCCTGTTGCAAACTTCAGCAGCAATGTTACCATGGGCAGAACTCCTCTCTCTGTTCAATTTACAGACCTATCTGAAAATGCAACATCATGGAAATGGGACTTTGGAGACGGAACTAATTCAGCTGACCAAAATCCAGTGCATACTTATTCTGCGGCAGGAAACTATACCATTACCTTGACGGTAAATAATTCGGCTGGAAGTAGCACTGTGGCAAAAAACAGCTATATAATGGTTGCAAAGCCTGAAGATAATGTTATTGGTGGCTATGTCCCCCTTTCCGTGAAATTTACAGACAGATCTGAAAATGTAACATCATGGAAATGGAGTTTTGGAGATGGAAGTATTTCATCCGAGCAGAGCCCGATGCATACATACGATAAAGTAGGGCAATATACTGTTACCTTAACAGTAAGTAATGAGGCTGGCAGTAATGCGGTAACAAAATACAGTTATGTAAGTGTCATAAATTCTCTGGAAGCCCCTGTTGCTGCATTTTCGGCATCCACAACGTTAGGAAAAGCACCTTTGAATGTCAGTTTTAATGACATGAGTACAGGCTCGCCTACTTCATGGAAATAGTATTTTGGAGATGGAACCAATTCAACCGAGCAGAATCCCATGCATACATACAGTAAAGTAGGACAATATACTGTTTCCTTGACAGTAAGTAATGCTGCTGGCAGTAATGCAGTAACAAAATACGGCTATATAAGCGTTGCAAACTCTTTGAACGCCCCTGTTGCTGGCTTCTCGGCGTCTGCAGCATCATAAAAGCATCAAGGAATGTCAGTCACTGGCAAAAAAATGTCTTAAATTGGAAAAGCTTTAAGAATCTCAGATGAAAATGAACTCCTTTAAGAGGTTCTTTTTCATCAAAAATTTGGCTCTTTTTTCAACTGTGCTGCAGGAAGTATTACAGTGTTCCTGTGGTCAGTTTATATTTACTCAGTCGCAAGTCAGTTTATGTTTACTCAGTTGCAACCACCAGTACTTCCTGCTGCAAATTCACCAGCAATATCACCGAGGGTTATGCTCCTCTTTTACTCTTTCTTTTCTTATTTCTCATGCCTTCCTGGATCACAAATAATTTTTAATCAAATTTATGTACAGTAAGATTTTTATATTACATTAATATATAAAATAAGTCGATTGATAGAAACAAATATAAACTAATGTTTCATTTAAGATATGATCCCAAAGGGATTAATCCAATTTTAAGCTATTAGACACATTTGAGTAAAATTATGTCTCACACTTAGTGCATCAACAGAATACGAAACCGAACAGGTTTACGCATAGCATATAAGAACTGGCTTTTTCCAAAACCCTGGGAGTGTCCACTTCTCTGGCGTGCGTATTTACTTCAGGTTTTTCGTGTTCTAAGCGATTTTTACATTCGATTTCGGTTGAGACAATTTGCTGCCTGATTTTTTCTTATGAAATTTTCAGTTCATTTTTGTCCAGTAACCGAAATGCTAAACGAATTGTAAACTAAATAACTAAAATCACTACGATATTGGATTGAGAATCTCAAACAATCTCTTAAATACTGTAATCTTAAGCAATTTCATTTACAAATTACATTTACAGGAAATACCAGAATTTTACTACTTTCTTTTGGGGAAATTTTGAAATGACTGAACAATCAGCACACGAAAAGTATGAATTTAAGAAGAAGCTTGAAAGTCTCAGGGATGAAAAGGGAAGAGGCACTGAGCTAATCTCCCTTTATATCCCCCCTGACAAGCAGATTTTCGACGTTACGAACCAGTTGAAAGAAGAGCATGGACAGGCTGCAAACATTAAGTCCAAACTAACCAGGACGAATGTACAGGGAGCAATCGAGTCTCTTTTGTCGAGACTAAGATACCTGAACAAAGTACCAGAGAACGGGATAGTCTACTTTACCGGGGCCGTGGATATTGGAGCCAACAAGACAAGCATGGAAAGCGAGGTTATTGTTCCTCCTGAACCTATTACAGTTTACAAATATCACTGCGATTCAACTTTCCACCTCGAGCCTCTCGAAGATATGCTCAAGGACAAGAATACCTTCGGGCTTCTGGTACTGGACCGAAGGGAAGCCACTGTAGGGTTGCTTGTCGGGAAAAGAATTCAGGCTTTCCGCCACCTGACTTCTACGGTTCCGGGGAAACAGAGGAAAGGAGGGCAGAGTGCCCACCGTTTCCAGCAGCTCAGGCTCATTGCCATCCATGATTTTTACAAAAGAATAGGGGATGCCTCAAGTGAAATATTCCTTGCCATTGACCACAAGGATCTCAAAGGCATCCTGATAGGTGGGCCTTCTCCGACAAAAGAAGAGTTCTACGCAGGTGAGTTTCTGCATCATGAGCTTCAGAAAAAAATTCTTGGGCTCTTTGACATATCCTACACAGATGAATCCGGGCTTTCCGAACTCTTGAATGCTGCAGGAGATAAGCTCCAGGACCTTGAGCTCATGGGGCAGAAGAATGCTGTCAAGGCCTTCTTCAAAGAGCTGATTTCAGATTCAGGCAAAGTAGCCTATGGGGAAGCCCAGGTCAGGGCTAACCTTGAGATTAATGCCGTGGAAATGCTTTTGCTCTCCGAAGACCTGCGGGCTGAAAGAGTGACCACAAAATGCAGCGTCTGCGGATACGAGAATAAATGGACAAGGCGCTGGAAGCCAGGTGAATCTGCTCCTACGGCAGGAAACTGCCCAAAGTGCGGTTCTTCCCTTGATGTAACTGATGTAACTGATATTGTTGATGAATTCTCAGCGCTTGCTGACAAAAGCAATGCAAAGGTTGTTTTCGTGTCCACGGACTTTGACGAAGGTTCCCAGCTCATGAATGCATTCGGGGGCATGGCTGCAATTCTCAGGTACAACACCGGGGTGTAATTTCTTTCAGGGGTCTAAATTCCCATGGCTAAACCTCCATGGGTCCAAATTCTCTATTCATAGCTTTTCCATCCATACCTTTTTATCCAATACTTTTTTAATTAAACCGCCATTAGATCACTGGATAAAAATTTCCTAAATTAATGCTTACATAAAATTCAGTAAATTAATGTCACATTGTTCTCACAATGCCACATTGTTCTCACAGTTTTCACAGGTGATTATCTTGTTCCTGGAACTCAAAGCTCAGGCTGAATCAATCTTAAAAGAGGCTATCCGAAAAGTCGGATTTGAGATTGAAGATTCGGAACTCTATTTCGAGACCTCTTCTCACGCCGACCTTGCGAGCAGGGCTGCCTTCAGGCTGGCAAGCCTCTACAAACAAAACCCAAAAGAGCTCGCATCCCGTATTGTTTATGCAATCGAAATCCCGGATGGCTCGTACATAGGGAAAGCAAATGCCTCAGGCCCTTACATTAACTTCCATGCAGGCAGACACTACCTGAACAGGACAGTAGCTGTAGTTCTCGAAAAAAAGGAAAAGTTCGGATGCGGAGCCCCAAAGGATAAAATTCTCCTTGAGCACACCTCCGCAAATCCTAACGGTCCCCTGCATGTCGGGCACATCCGCAATTCGATTATCGGAGACACCCTTGTCCGCATTCTCAGGTGCGCAGGGTACGATGTTGAGGTACAGTACTATGTCAATGACATGGGCCGTCAGATTGCGGTAGTCTCCTGGGCATGTGAGCGCTTTGAGCTTGACCTTTCCAAAAAACCCGACTCTGCCATCGCTGAAGTATATATAAAGGCAAATGTCGAGCTGGATAAAAACCCTGAGTACGTAAAGGAAATCGATGCCCTTATGGAAAAGGTGGAAGCCGGGGATATTGAGACCATCGAAAGTTTTGATAAGGCGGTTTCCCTGGCTATCTCCGGGATCAAGGAAACCCTTCTTCGCTTAAACGTAGTCCACGACAAGTTTGTCAATGAATCCCGCTTCCTTAAATCCGGAGCTGTGCATGACATTATCGAGCAGATCAAAGCTACCGGAAGGACAAAAATAGACAAAGGAGCCGTTGTGGTAGATCTTTCGGATTACGGGTTTGAAAAAACCCTTGTTATCCAGCGCTCAAACGGGACTTCTCTTTACACTACAAGAGACCTTGCCTACCATGAATGGAAAGCCAGCCAGGCAGACCGTATAATTGACGTACTCGGGGCGGACCACAAATTTATCTCCGGCCAGCTAAAAGCTACACTGAATGCAATCGGGATCAAAGAACCCGAGGTAGTGATTTTCGAGTTCGTCTCCCTTCCTGAAGGCTCTATGAGCACCCGCCGCGGACAGTTCATAAGTGCAGACGAGCTATTTGACAGGATCACGGAAGCTGCCTTCGAACAGGTCGAAACCCGCCGCCCGGAAACTTCTGACGAGTTCAAGAAACAGGTTGCGGAAATGGTTGGAATGGGTGCAGTAAGATATGATATAGTTAGAGTCTCTCCTGAAAAATCCACGGTTTTCAACTGGAAAGAAGCTCTCGACTTTGAGAAACAGGGTGCCCCTTACATCCAGTATTCCCACGCCCGTGCCTGCAGCATCCTCGAAAAAGCAAAAGAAGAGGCAGTATGGAACCCCTCAGGGAAAATCGACCCCCTCTTCCTCATCGAAGACAGTGAAATCGATTTAATCAAGAAAATTGCGATGTTTGACAGCATAATCGACCTTGCAGCCCGCGAAATCAAGCCTCATGTGCTTGCAATCTATGCCCGCGAACTTGCCGATGCCTTCAACCAGTTCTACCGTTTTGTTCCGGTAATCGCCGCAGAGGGCGAAAATGTCAGGGCTGCAAGGCTGGCTCTTGTGGACTGTGCAAGGATCGTACTTGCAAACTCTCTTGATACTCTGGGAATCGCGGCCCCCGAATCTATGTAAAAAGAGAGCATCGATGTAAAGAGGGAAAGCGGAATAGAGAAAGCAAGAGACAAAAATAATCGACATCGGAGGGAAGATAGAAGAGTATCTATATAAGAAGAAAATGAGATAAGAAATGAGAATAGTTTTCTATCCCTTCTTACCTTCCACAGTTTTCCTTTTCTGAATTTCCCTTTTCTGAGTTTTCCTTATCTGAGTTTTGGCTGTGTACCGGAAATTCTGTAAATTTGATTCACTCTATAATCTTCTTCACCATAAAAAATCATCATTTATACGGATGCACATGTTACAATAAAATCTATGCATTTTATGAGTTCAGAGCCCTTATTCACCCCAAAATTTAAGCTAAAACCGCCAAAATGCATAGGTTCTACATTAAAACCTGTGTATTTTTCAAATATAGTGACAAATTGTCTACATTCTTTAATCTACGAAATCAGGATATAACACATGGCAGCTGAGGGCTCGATAAGGTCCTTATCCTGGCTTGATCATGGATGCAGGCCTTAAACGATATTAATTAATATGGTGTTAACATTTCATTTATGTGATAAGCATGGTTCAAGCGATTATAAACATTGATGACCGCACGAATAAGATTTTGAGCGTTATCAAAGCTAAATATGGTTTAAAAGATGAAAGTGCCGCTATTGATTTCATAGTAGCTGAGTATGAAGAGGAAATGCTAGAGCCAGAGTTAAAACCTGAATATATCGAGAAAATGCAAAAAATAATGAAAGAAGAACCTATAGGACCTTTCAATACTGTTGATGAGTTGAAAGCATATATTGAGAGTTTACCTGGTGAAGACGAGGATTAACTTGTACAAATTAGGGATTAATGCAGGGCTTTCGAAAAAGCTAAACAAACTCAAAAAAAAGAATATCATACAGTATGAAGCAATATTCAAAAAAGCATTCGAAATTCAGGTGGACCCACACAGGTACAAAAATCTCAATGCTCCTTTAAACCATCTCAAAAGAGTAATATTGATAGACACTTTGTTCTTGTTTTTTCCATCGACGAGGAATTAAAGACAGTAATCCTGGAAGATTACGATCATCACGACAATATTTATTAATCAGTTTCCCCTTTTGTGTTAAAAATGTTATCCTGGCAGCTACAGGCATGACCTAAAAAGGCCTTCTATCAGTATGCTGTGACGTGTCCGAGATGTGATAAACTAATCTTTTAATGCATTAATACATCATATTCTCAGGTAGTGGACAGTCACTATCAATCTTATCAGGATAGACTGTTTTCCGCAGCACATAACAATAACTTCCCGTCCGTTCATAATGCGGGCAGTTGTGACACGCTAAGATGACAAAGATTTTAGACATAAATTTTCATTTCCTCAGTATTCCCCACTCAGTGAGCCTTTTTTCAATGTCCCTCATTTCGTAATCAGTGAATGATAGGCTCTGATAATGCATTAGAGAGGTTATCGGGTCATGTCCCTGGCGAGAATATATCTCAATCTCTGGTATCCCTGCCTTTAGCATCCAACTTTCTATAGTCTTCCTTGGAGTCTTCGGACTTACTTTTGGCTCGATTCTCGCCCTTTCAGACCACCTGCTAAGGTTATCCCACCATGTGGTACGTTCTGGCGGCCTCCTGCCATCTAAGAAGGCATTAAATAGACATGGAAAAGTCGAAGGTAGTTTGTCTATAATCCTTTTTGGAGCTTTTTGTTTTACCTTTTTTTGTGCTTCCTTCGGGAGTATGATTTGATTTCGATCTTGAAAATACCAGCCCGGATTTTTATATAGCCTTTGAAGTTCGATGTACCTCAAGCCCGTTATTACGTTCACTTCAAAAATAGGCCTGAACTTATTTGGTACAGCCTGGACGAAGCGGTCATATTCTTCGACGGTTAATACTTTTGTGCCGTCTGCTGTCACTAATCCATTTTCCATTTAAATTACTCCAAAAATTAAAATACCAACGTTCCATATAAATGTTGGTATTTGGAGTCATAAAACTCAAAATCGATATGCTGTAAAATATGGTAAAATTAGAAAGTCTTTGAAACTGGAAAAATACCAACGTTCTATGTTAAAATGTAGCCATTCTCAAGATTTTTACAATCACTTAAAAATATGACCTAATAATAATGGCAATCCATTACTTGTTGCTTGTTCAACCTGTTTTCTTACTGCGGGATGTGCTAATAAGAATGGAGCTAGAGGCCCAGCAGCAAAATAAAGACCACTAACAAGAGTACCAACTAAAACGGTGCCAGCTACGGCATGAGCAATTTTTTTTACACCATCATCAGATACATCCATAAGTACCACTCCGAATTTCTCGACTTATTCACAAACAATGCTTTTATCCGAGGTAATAACTGTGTTAATTATTTATGTATGTTACGATGTATAAAACGGTTCTGTGAAGTCTTCGTCTGCTAATAATTTGCAAAATTATTTAGTATGAGCAGTCGCCTTCTCAAAAAGAATAGCTTTTGGCCAGCAGACGAAGACTTTACAGTACCTTTGTGACATATCATAATGCAAAAGTTGCCGGATGTCAAGTCACTCGGTGACAAAGGTTACGAAATACCGCCAGTATCTGATATACCTTTGAGTTTGCTTGTTGGTGTTTTCCTTGGTTGGATGTTAGTGTGTCCTTAGGGCTGGAATTTATAGTTCAATCCATTATATTACCTTAACAAAGTCATTTATTGACACAACAAGTAGTCATAAAAATCTCATTCTCTAAAATAGAAATTTATGCTATAGTTGATTAAGATAGATGCAATAATAAACAAACATGATATTCTTTGAATAACAGGCACGAAAAAAGGAAAGTACTTAAGAGTACTTTCATATTAAAAAAAGATAGAAGGACTTTCTTTTTCCTTAATATTTATCGTCCTTGTCGCTTATAAATCTAGTTAATGTTCCTTTAATCTTAGATCTACTCATCAGGTTATATTCTAATATTTCAGAAGTAGTTGCTCCTTTATCTGACATTGAATAGAACGTTTTCTCTCCCAATAATACATATTTCCAAATGCTGCTCATCCTGTTTTCTGCATTCAATTCATTTATCTTATTAATCCAGTCAATCGTGGAAATCTGCTTAAGTTTTACATTAGGGCTCTTTACATCTTTTTCTGCTTTGGTTTCTACTAAGTAAATTGTATCACCTATTTTGACTATAAAATCAGGAAAGTAATGAGCCAATAATCCATCTTCTCTAACATAAAGAATATTTGCGAAGTTATGAGAATATTCGTTTATCTTTATAAACCTTTCAACCTTTGTGTCTCTATCAACAAACTCAATAAATGACCGTTCAAATCCACCTCTATTGCTTGGAAATGGAATTTTTGGATAAATTGATTTTGAAACTATTACACAATATTCTTCTCTTCCTCTAATTTCTGTAACCTCTGAAAATTGTCTTTTTACAATTTTTGCTTCATTTACATTTAGTTTATTCTGTATATCATAAATGCTTTTACTGATGTTTCTTATGATATGTTCAGTAATTCTTGATTCAGTAAGTAAAAGGACTCTCCAATTATTTTCTGCGAAGGGATCAAATTCTTCATTAAACAATTTATGTCTTATGTATTGGTCGGTAAGTTGAGCTATCTGAGCAGTATTTATTTGCATTACAGGGAAATTTTTTGTGCTTCTTTTTGAAATCTTAATAGGAACAGCAGAAATAATATTAACAATTTTTGAGATGAATGAATTATAATTTTTAGCATTGAACAGGTCTGCTGTTACCGTATATTCTCCAAATTTCGTTTTTACGGTCAACTCCTCTTCGTAAAAAGTGTGTCCTTCTTTTTTTGAAACAAGTTGCTTTATTTTTTCTAAAGGTGCTGGGAAAGTCTCCAATTCTTCAATCGATAACTCCCCTACTTCAATAAATTCCTCTTTGTCATGAATTATGACAGGCCAGAAAAGGTCATAATCATTGTATTCATCTTTTAATACAATGTTGATTAAATCCCCAACAACTCTTCCGCTTTCTGGAACTTTCTCAACTTTACCAAGAGCGTCTTCTAAAACTCTTTCATAAAACTCAATAAAAGCAGGGTGTTCAATAATGCTTAAAATGTCTAAGTAATTGTCTGGCTCTTGCTTCCTGACTAATAATTTTTCTCTGTTCTCGTCTTTAATTTCGGTATATACAGGTTCTCTCCACATCAACCTTAAACCTCTACCAATTACCTGCTCTAAAAGAATGTATGAAGTTGTTGACCTTAAAGGAACAATAACACAGATATTATTTACATCAAAACCTTCTCTCAACATAAGAACCGAGATAATGATTTTTGGGTTTGTATGCTTATCGATATTGAATAATATTTGGTAACTATTCAGCCTCCCCAAAACCAGTTGGCTAATATCGATTTTGACGTAATAGGTACGTCTGATTACCAACTGATGGAAAAATGAAAAACACGATCA
>JADGNM010000312.1 GCA_017883485.1 Methanosarcina sp. | reverse complement strand
TTTCATGAAGATCGGAGAAGACCTAAACGATCTTGTCAGGCTCCCAAAAGACGTTCTTGATGAACTCAGTTCGATACCGCAACACCCCGACGAGATATTCAATACTACAATGTTTACGTTGATATCTATTGAGAAGGCATTAATGGAATGGAATGGAGAAGACAAAGAGTAATAAGTATTTGACCAAAAGCAGAAGAGAGAAGCGGCGGGCAGGTCACCCGCCATATATGGTAAGTGGCGGCGCAGAGAATCGCAGGTCATTATTTCGGTGTTTAAGTACCTGTCCGAAAAGTAGAAGTGCATGTTGTAAAATAGAGCTGGTAATAATATGATATCCATTCGGTTGTGCATATTGCCTATTTTATGATAAGGTCAAACACTCAGGACAATTTTCAGTACAAATAATTTCTGAAATGCGTATGATTTATTAATAGTAGGGTAGTTATACAGTTTATGAGCTCGGTGAAGAATCAAACAATTTTCATACAGGTGATAAATCTTGCCTATTGAATTCAACATCCCTGCTTATGAGAATCCTGAAGACCGGTCGAATTACATTTCCCTTCTGAAGCAATTAGGATATTCTCAGGAAGACTTGGATCAGATCATCAGAAAGATGCCCAAGATACCGGAGAAAAAGGAAAGGTAAGAGGATTAATAAGACATATATAGCTATCTATCACAGCATTTTCTTAGTATGTCCGGATTGATCAAAAGCAGAAAACTGAAGAGAGAAGCGGCGAGCAGGCAACACACCGCCGATTTGTCTTGAGGTAAACCATATTTAATAATATATGATATTATGCTGCGCTCTCGCATAAGTTTGCCTGCTTTAATCAAAAACATAGGATTGACCTATTTGCTAATCCCTTTCCAATATGCCAGAGACTTGATTTTTGTCAAGACAAAAAAAGAGTATTTACTTCCTTTCAACTAAAAAAAATAAAAATTTGTTTGAATGTTAATAGGTCGTTAATCCATTTTTGGAAGAACTATATCCCATTTTCAAATGGGCCGTTTTTCACTTTTTCTGCGCTTTTATTCCTCTCCCATTTCTTTTCTGAATTCTATGTAATCTCTCTCGACTTCTTCAAGCTCGTGTTCCATTTTATCCCCCCATTTTCAATTGTGATAACAGTAATTTTATTCTTTTATTTATTTATTCATATGAAATCTTTATTAAAATTTACTTAAATCCCCATTTTTGAAAACGCTATTCACTTATATAAAGGTTTCCGTCAACCGGTTCACTGTACTACTCAACGCTGAAAGTTGACATTTCTTACCATTATTTATAATACTGTGTGGGAAAGTAAGATATATTTAAATTGAAGTTGTGACAATTTTTTTTCATGCGGAAAAGTCCAAAACCTGAACTCTTGCTGGGCATCAGGAATCTTGCAGAGCTTGAGGCCTGCTACCGATATGCGGATGCTGTCTATTTTTCAACCGACAGGCTCAGCCTGAGGGCAAAGGCAAAAGATATTACTCTGGAAAAGCTGGATTACTTTGTTTTTGAAGTGAAGGCCAGAGGGCTCAAAGCTTATCTTGCTGTAAACTCTACGGTTAACGAGGACAGGCTTGGGGATGTTTCGGATATTGTAAGTGCATCTGCAAAGGCTGGAGTAGACGCGGTTATCGCCTGGGATCCGGCTGTAATTCTAAAGGCACGAAAGGCCGGTCTTCGAGTCCATATTTCTACTCAGGCAAACGTTACAAACCACGAAGCTGCGGAATTTTACAGAATTCTGGGAGCAGAGCGAATCGTACTTTCGAGAGAACTTTCCCTTGACGAAATAAGTAAAATCATCAGGCAAACTGAAGTAGAGATAGAAACTTTTGTCCACGGTGCAATGTGCATGGCAGTGTCGGGAAGGTGCCACCTTTCGGCTCATATCCTTGGGAAATCCGGAAACTGTGGAGAGTGCACCCAGCCCTGCCGCTGGAAATGGCAGCTCCACGGAGAAAACGGAATCGTTGCAGAGAGCCTCGGGAAATACCTTCTCAGTGCCAAAGATCTCTGCATGATAGAGCATATTCCGGAACTCTTTCAAGCCGGAATAGATTCCTTTAAAGTGGAAGGGAGGCTGCGAGACCCTGCCTATCTTGAAGCTGTTTCCCGTTGCTACAGGGCGGCAATCGATGCCTGCGAAGAAGGAAATTTCCCTTCGGAAAAAGTAGAGACCTGGAAACATGAACTTGCCTCTGTCTATAACAGGGGTTTTTCAACGGGCTTTTACTTTGGGACTCCCGGTCTCGACGGATTTTCTCCTGAAAACGATATGAATGCATCTGAAAAGAAACGACGGGCTGCAGGAGTGATTGAAAACTATTATCAAAAACAGCATTCTGCAGCAGTTAGGCTGCTCGAAGAAGGAATCACGATCGGAGACATAATAGTAATTGAAGGAAGCAAGACATACCTTAGGCAGCAGGTCAGTTCCATGAAGAAAGGCGGTAAGGATCTTTTAAGGGCTGAAAAAGGAGACGAAGTAGGTCTTGCGGTCGATGGCATAGTCAGGAAAAATGACAGAGTTTTCATAATTGATTAAAATAATAGAACAGTAACTGTATCAGTAGCTATATATTGGATTCTTCCTATACGGAACGAATTAAGAAAGGATAATTTTCTGACTGAGCGAGAATATTATTTCTGTTTATTCCGAGATCCGCAAAGGTGATACTTTGATAAGCGTTAACGAAATGGGATCATATGTCTTTGAAGAGATGCTCGACTGGAGCGAAGACTTGAAAACTGAAGTCATTAAGCTCAAAAATGGAGCTACGGTTATTGACTGTGGAGTTAAGGCAGAAGGTGGATATGAAGCTGGTATGTACCTTGCAAGACTTTGCCTGGCTGACCTTGCTGATCTTAAATATACCATTTTTGACCTCAAAGGTCTCAAGTGGCCTGCCATTCAGGTAGTATCTGACAATCCGGTAATTGCATGTATGGCTTCTCAGTATGCAGGCTGGAGAATCTCTGTCGGAAATTACTTCGGAATGGGTTCTGGTCCTGCACGCGCACTCGGGTTAAAACCCAGAGAACTCTATGAAGAGATCGGGTATGAAGATGACTTTGAAGCTGCGGTTCTGGTTATGGAATCCGATAAGCTCCCGGATGAGAGAGTTGCCGAGTATATCGCAAAGCACTGCAGCGTTGATCCTGAAAATGTAATGATTACTGTTGCCCCCACTGCATCTATTGCCGGTTCTGTGCAGATCTCGGCCCGAGTTGTAGAGACAGGAATTCACAAGCTTGAATCCATCGGTTTTGACGTCAATTGTATCAAGAGTGGATACGGCATTGCCCCTATCGCACCCGTTGTCGGAAACGATGTTCAGTGCATGGGTTCGACCAATGACTGCGTGATCTACTGCGGCGAAACAAACTACACAGTGCGCTTTGATGGAGAACTGGCCGAACTTGAGGAGTTCGTAAAGAAAGTGCCTTCCAAAACTTCTCGTGATTTCGGAAAACCCTTCTATCAGACCTTCAAAGAGGCAGGTTTTGACTTTTTCAAAGTTGACGCAGGCATGTTTGCCCCTGCCAGGCTAACGGTAAATGACCTCAAAAGCACAAAAACGATCTCCAGCGGTGGGCTTTACCCTGAAATTCTGCTTCAGTCCTTTGGGATAAAGCAGGTATAATTAGGGCAGATGAAGGCGGAATTGGAAGACTAAATCGGGCTGCAAGGCAAAATATCAAGGAAAATAGCTTACACAGGCTGACAAAATCAAGGCGGCTGGAAAAGCCGCAAATGGTTAAGTTTGATTAAATAATAAGGTCGCGCGTGGAAGAACTCATTGAAAAACTTATTTAACCGACATTCCGCAGATATACACAATTGTAGAACTTATTTGCCTAATTGTCCACTATAACTCATTTAAGGTAAAATGGATTTTTAAACGACTGCCATA
>JADGNM010000311.1 GCA_017883485.1 Methanosarcina sp. | reverse complement strand
ATTGCGTTTTTTATTCTACCATTGGTTATTAATCACACTTATCTGTGATGTCAAAATCAATATCAATCAACTGATTTTGGGTAGGCTGAATAGTTACTTTTATTGTTACATTTCCTTTAAGATCAGTGATACCTGAACACGCTTTTTTCCTGTCAGGGCTCCATGCAACCACATTTGCATTTTCTATCCCGCAGTTATTCCGGTCAAGCACTTTTACAAGCAAGCTCAAATTAGTTTCAGCTTCTTTTCCTGGCTCCTGTGAAGGCAAAGAGAATTCGCTTATATCGGCTGTCGCATAAATGGGTTCCGGAGGAGCAGGAGCGCTGCCAAGAGCTGAAAGTATTGTGTAAAATCCGACGAATCCAATAATCGAAAGAACTGTAATCCTAATCGGAAGCCCAATAGTTCCGGCTTCACTTCCTTCCAACTTTTTAAGCAGCATGCGTACTCCTCTTCTCAGCTTCGCTCAAGATAAATATCTGCGATTAGCGAGTCTTGACGATCATTACGGCATCTTTTTTCTCGTAGTCATAAAAACCGTCTGCCAGAACTTTCAGGTCCATCGCCCCTTCATTCTGGTTAGGGTCAAGCCTGACCAGTGCAGAGTCCGCTGTAGTCAGGACGCTTATCCCATTAAGATCGGTAGTATTCGATGCCTCACCTCCAAGTCCCCTCAGTATAACGTTTGCATTCCTTACCGGGTTTCCATCTTTGTTTGTTGCTTTTACCTTCACAGTAACGCCAAAAGGGTTTTCTGCTGTGTTCGCATTCACTACTATCGAATTACCCTCCTGAAGAGTCCCTCCCTTAAGCGCTGCCTTTTCAATAAATACCGACATTTCTTTTGTTGGAGTAGGCACTATTGAAATAAGCGTTGCAAGGGCAACTATGCCGACAACGAGCATGACCACGATATTTATCGGGAGCTCCATACCTTTTTCATCATGTCCGATCTGTTTCAATTGATTCATTTTTCCCCCAATTAAACTGTGTCAATTAATTTTTGATGTTTTATTCAGAAAATAAATTCCCATTCTATATATCGCTATCCCATTATTAGCCCGATTGTTCTATTAATTGTGAAGCTTATTTATAAATTTTTAAATAAAATGCGTATTTATATAATTATTTTGCCCATAATTCGATATCATTAGGGGTTTATGTGCCTAAAACAGCGGAATTCAGGCTATAAGGGAAACGAAATCTGTAGGCAGTGCAATAGTAACTTTTTATGCAGGCATGAGTGTGAGTAGAAAAACAGACGCAATAACCTGAATTCCGGTTTATTATGTCGGTAAGAGAACTTCTCAGGGAAAGTTCAGGAGAAATGCATTTTAAAGAAAATAATCTGTCCGAATAAAAAAGAATAGGAAAAGTATAAATGACCGTAAGGGCGCCGGTTTATACAGCACTGACTCGATCTTCTTTTCCTTAGCTGTTAAATGTTTATCCTTGAGATTTCCTTTTCAATTTTACTTCGGCAACGGTATGTACCCTACAGTAGTAACAACGCCTTGCCCTTTCTCGCTCAAAATGTAGTCAATAAACTCCTTTTTAAGACCTGTGGCTTCCCCATTTGTATACATGTAGAGAGCCCTTGAAAGCGGGTATTTACCACTCTTGATATTATCAATAGATGGAGGTACAGAGCCGTTTCCTTTGTCCAAGCTTAGTGCTTTTACGCTGCTATCAAGATATGCAAAGCCGATATATCCGATTGCATTGGGGTTCTGGGAGACTTCACTGACTATTGACCCTGTAGCGGTTTGAGTAAGAGCATCAGGCCGGTATTCACTATTATTCAGAACAGCTTCCTTGAAGTACGCATAAGTTCCGGAACTGCTGTCTCTTGAAATTACTGCTATCGGTTTATCCTCACCACCAACGTCCTTCCAGTTGCTGATATTTCCGGTGTAGATGCCGCTCAGCTGGGCAAATGTAAGGTTAGATACAGGATTCTTAGGATTTACAATAGCTGTAATGCCGTCATAGGCAATAGTATACTCAACAGGGTTGACTCCATTCTTATTAGCGTTCTCGGTTTCTTTAACGTTTATTTCTCTGGATGCGGTAGCAATGTCTACCTGCTTGTCAATGAGAGCTGCAATCCCAACACCGGACCCGCCTCCAGTAACAGATATACTTTTTCCGGCATTCGCACTCTCATCCATAAACGTTTCAGCTTCAGCTTGTGCAACAGGCAGAATTGTATCAGAACCTTTCACGGAAATGCTCTGGGTTCCACCAGAACTGGCGTTCTGCGACGTTCCGGCAGCAGTTGCGTTCTCTGCCGGGGCTCCGGTTGCTGAGGTATTAGCTGCAGGAGAGGGGCCTTTTTCAGTACATCCTATTCCCAGAAACACAAGCCCGATTATCACTAATATAAGGATTGTGTATGTTTTCGATTTATTTGCCATGCAAAGACACTCCTATAAATAAACAAAACAGTCAACAATCTACATCAGTCCACTTGTTAACCGTACATGCACAATAAAAGGCGGAGACTATAAAAAGATATTCCACGTATAGTATAGAGAACTATATGAAAAGTAGAGTTACTAAATCAAGTAATGTTATATATAATTTCTATACAAATATAGCGAAAAAGAGAAAAAAGTAACACATTTATGAGATCTCTGAAAATGATTGTGCGAAATAAGGATCTAAAATACCTCTTTGACATTAGGTACATAACCAGGGCTTCTTCAAAAGATAATCTAAAGACTAATTATCCAGAACTCAATTCTTTGTTATCTCAGAAATGATGACAAAGTGAATTGAGACTGGTATTTGGAGGAAAAATAAAATCAGTAGGAAAAGTAAAATCCGATTTTACCCGTTACCGTAGAGAAGAGATCTGTTCGGGAAGAGAATTTGGGTCTTTTTATGTGCGGAGGACGGTAACGGGCCAAATACCTTTCGGATAAATGAAATTGGTCATTCATGCATATATAGATAATCTCAATATCTATAGCCTTAGTTAATAGATTAACTATATCGAGAAATTACTATTTAGAATATGCATAAAGATTAAAATGTATATATTAAAACTTGTGACATCGTCGTTTTGTTTCGCTTAAGATCAGCTTTTAATTTTTCTGCAACCCGTCCTTTTAATTTATTTTCTCTTGTTTTCTTCTGCTGTCGTAAGATTAATCTATTTTAACTTGTTTTTAAGAGCTATGAAAAAAATAGTGATTCTTGATTACGGGCTTGGAAATCTCCGGAGTGTTCAAAAGGGACTGGAACACGTTGGTGCCAGTCCCACGATTTCCGGGGACCCTCAGCAGATCCTTGCCGCAGACGGGATAATTCTTCCGGGTGTCGGCGCTTTTATGGATGCGATGAAGTGCCTTGCTCCAATCAAGAAAGTTATAAACGAGTACGTACACTCAGAAAAACCCATGCTGGGAATTTGCCTCGGACAGCAGGTTCTTATGAGCTCCTCTGAGGAAGGAAGGCTGACCGATGGGCTTGACCTCATTTCCGGCAAAGTTCTGCGCTTTCCAAGGTCAGAATTAAAAGTGCCTCATATAGGCTGGAATAATATTGGAATCAAACAGGAACACCCTTTGTTTGAAGGCATTCCTGAAAACTCTTTCGTATATTTTGTACATTCTTACTATGTGGACACCGCTCCTGAAAATACACTAGCGTCGTGCAATTATGGGCTGGAGTTTTCAGCTTCTGTGGTAAATTCGCAAGGCAATGTGATGGGTACCCAGTTCCATCCTGAGAAAAGTGGAGCTACCGGATTGAAGATTCTGAGAAATTTCGTGGGGATGTGCTGAACAGATATAATCTGGAGATTTTGTTTTTTATAGAGCTTGATGTTTATTACTAGGGAGCGCAGAGGGTCACGAATACCCCGACCTTCAGGTTGGGGATGAAGTGGACCCTCGCCTCTTTTTGATTCCGATCAAAAT
>JADGNM010000310.1 GCA_017883485.1 Methanosarcina sp. | reverse complement strand
CAAGAGAAGCAGGGATTACAGATTCAAAGTGGACACTAAGAAATCTTCTAACATTTAAGTGCTTCAAAACACCAATCATATAACGCTGGACGACCATAAATTACTGTTTTCCTATATTCAGCTCTGTGTTTTTATCATGTTTCCGCAGTCCGCACTATATGAAAACAATCTAATTATGCTTTCAATTCGAGTTGCGTTTTCACTTTTGGTCTTGATGAATAAACTAGTGTTAGTGAAGGGAGCAAATGGATGGGTATTATAAGTTTATCGCTATTTATTAATGACTTAAGCTGTTATTGATTACAGATGCTCAACATAAAACAATATTTTACATATTCTTAACTATATATTTTGTACTGTAATCCAATGATAGGGGTAATTTTATATAATTATAGTTTAAAACCCTAATAAACTTTATCGACACACTCTTGGTATCAGTATTGTGGGACATCTTGTTATGGGTGAATAACAAGATTTGATTGGGGACTATAAGTAAAAATGTGGAGTGTGTTTAAGTTACTTTAAAACCTGGGGGTATAAATTGAATAAGCAACTTAAAGTAATGTTTATAGGAACGTATGTTCCGAAAGAATGTGGGATTGCTACATTCACTTATGATCTTTTGAATTCTGTTTCTGGGGAATATAACAACGTTATTTGTGAAGTTATTGCTTTGAATGATCCTTCTGAAACTTATGATTATCCTGAAGAGGTAGTTTTTCATATTCAAAGAGATAAAATAGAGGATTATTACCTGGCTTCTGATTATATAAATCAATCCGATGTTGATATTGTTTGTCTTCAACACGAATTCGGTCTTTTTTGGGGGGATGCAGGCGATTACATTTTCGCTCTTTTGTCAGGAATAAGCAAACCGGTGATATCCACAATGCATACTGTTATCCGGGAGCCGGAGCCGACGTATCGGGCGTCTACAGAAAAACTCATCAAATACTCCGAAAAGCTAATCGTGATGAGCCAGACTGCAGTCGATATGCTAAAAGATGTTTACAACGCTCCTGAGGAGAAAATAGCAGTAATCTTTCATGGATTGCCTGACTATCCGTTCAATAACTGCGGTAAATATAAAAAAATGTTGAATCTGAAGGGATCGCCACTGATTCTCACTTTCGGCCTGCTGAGCCAGAATAAAGGAATCGAAAGTATGCTCGAGGCTCTTCCTGAAGTTGTAAATCAATATCCTGACCTTGTCTACCTTATATTAGGCACAACGCATCCCGTAATCAAAAAGAACTTCGGAGAAGCATACAGGCAGTATCTCAAAAACAAGGTTTCTGAGCTCGGGCTCGAAAACAATGTAGTATTTCACGACAAATTTGTCGAAAAAGAGGAACTCTGCAATTATATCCTTGCCAGTGATATTTATGCATCTCCCTACCTTTCCAGAGAACAGATAGTAAGCGGCGCTCTTACCTATGCCATAGGCATGGGAAAAGCTATAATTTCCACTCCTTACTGGTATGCCCAGGAAATGCTTTCCGATAATCGGGGCTTGCTTGTAGATTTCGGAGACGTAGACGGCTTTAAAAAATCTCTGTTATATTTGATCGAAAATCCAGATGAGTGTGATAAAATGCGTAAAAAAGCATATGATTTTGGCAGAAAAATGACATGGAAGAATGTAGGCGGAGCATACAATACTGTTTTCAGTAAAACCTTAAGGAAATGTAATACCCATCCCAGAGTACAGGACAGATTCAATTTCCTACCAAGTCAGCTTCCTGAAGTAAAACTTGATCACCTCAAGCTATTGACCGATGATGTGGGTATTATGCAACACAGCAACTTTGGTGTGCCTGCTCGCTATCACGGGTATAGTACTGATGATGTGGGCAGGGCTCTTGTTGTACTGACGGAGTTGATCGACAGCCAGGCGAAAGCCGAAGAACTCTGGAAGTTAATTACTACATACATGAGCTTTCTTGAACATGCCCAGACAGACACCGGGCAGTTTCATAATTTCATGAACTATCAAAGGGAATTTTTGGATGAAAAAGGCAGTGAGGATACTCTCGGGCGTGCTATCTATGGGCTTGGACATGTAGTAAGCTGCCCTTATCTCTCAAAAAACATACGCACCCTTGCCCACATCCTTATCAGTAGGTCCAAATCGGAAATGGAAAGTCTGAGTTATCCAAGGGCAAAAGCCTATTCATTGTGCGGTCTCTATGAAATGCTCAGGGCAGGCATAGATGCAGATGAGTTTGAGTCCGTATACGTTTCACGCAGGGATGCTGTCAAGGACGTGGACTCATTTATAAACAAAGATACTCTTGAGTCTATATTTATCAACTATGCGAATTCCCTGGTTGATTTATATGAGAAAAACCACAAAGAGGGCTGGAGCTGGTTTGAATCCACAGTTACCTATGGCAATGCAAAATTAAGTGAATCCCTTTTACTTGCGTACAATTATACTAAGGATAGAACTTACAGAAAAATTGGCCTCACTACACTCGATTTCCTTACATAGATTCAATGGAGAGGCAACTTTTTTGATCTGGTTGGAAATCACGGCTGGTACTCCTTTAATGGACAAAAACCGATATTTGACCAGCAGCCGATTGATGCAGGTTACCTTACTCAGGCTTATGTTTCGGCTTATGAGATCGTACGTGATAAAAGATATCTGGAGCTTGCAAGATATTCCTTTGAATATTTTCTGGGGAGAAACCGTTTGAAAAATGTTATGTACGATTATTCAACAGGCGCTGTTTGCGACGGACTAAATTCTGACGGGATGAATTGCAACCAGGGTGCAGAATCTGTTATTTGCTTCCATATGGCTTTGAGCTCCTTGAATAAACATATGGATAAGCCCTTCAGTATGGTCTTGCAATCCAAAGTAAGCAATGAGGTAAACGATGAAGTAAGCGATGAGATAAGTAGCGAAGTGATGCAGAAACGAAAGAATCTGTTGTCAGCAAATAATACAGAATGAGGAGAGATAATATGATCTGGAAAGATCACGGGGAGCTATTTATAAGGTGCAAGAAAAATCCCATACTTACTGTTGATGATTGGCCATATCGAGCTCACTCGGTATTTAACCCTGCAGCCGCTATAGTTAACGATATGATTTTATTAATGGTGCGTGTCGAAGATCACAGGGGCTTTTCTCACTTTACGGTAGCCAGAAGTAAGAATGGAGTTGACGGCTGGGAAATTGACTCTAAACCAACTTTCATGCCGGATCCTGTAAACTACCCAGAAGAAATATACGGAATTGAAGACCCGCGTATAACTTACATAGATGAGATGGGAAAATGGGCTGTGGCATATACGGCTTTTTCTGACTCAGGTCCATTGGCATCTCTTGCTTACACCGAGGATTTCCGTAATTTTGATCGAGTTGGAGCTACCCTGCCGCCTGAAAATAAAGATGCTGCGGTTTTTCCTGTAAGATTTAACGGCAGGTGGGCAATGTTACACAGGCCTGTATCCAGTATGGCGGGTGCGAAGGCAAATATCTGGATATCCTTTTCTCCGGATATGAGATACTGGGGAGAGCACGAGGTTCTTCTATATGCTCGAGAAGGTGGATGGTGGGACGCACGAAAAATCGGATTATCTCCGCAGCCACTCCGCACATCTGACGGATGGTTAATTATGTACCATGGAGTACGCCAGACAACTTCTAAGGCAAGTTATAGGCTTGGGCTGGCCCTTCTTGATCTTGAGGATCCGAGAAAAGTTCTCCACAGGTCAGAAGGATAGGTTTTCGGGCCTCGCGAGCTGTATGAACGCAGTGGAGACGTTAATGATGTCGTTTTCCCCTGCGGATGGGTCTTGGTAGATGATGAACTTCGTATTTATTGGTCGTGTCCCTAAATCATAGACTTATTTTTATATATTTTCGAATCTATTATCATTGGGGGGATTGGAATCACTTCTGAAATCGATTTTTCACAATTTT
>JADGNM010000309.1 GCA_017883485.1 Methanosarcina sp. | reverse complement strand
GTAACTAAACAACGTGATATATTTATACCTATTTATTCTCTATCAGATTACCATAAAAATTTAATAAATTCATCATGTTATTTTGCTACAGCTCCTAAGATAAGTGTAGCAAGAACGCCAATAGTTTGAAGGAAATTCAAGAAAGGAACAGTCTCAACCATTCTTGCCTCCCCATATCTTATCTTATCAGTCGTGTGCCGTCTGATCGAGTGCAGCCGTAATCGTCAGGATAAGTGCATTATCCTGTCCGGGTTCAATTTCCACTCCGTAGGTATCCCTTATCCGGAACCATTTTTTTGAGACTTCTGCGACCTTTTCCCTCCCGGCATCAATCTTGTACTCATGATCTAGAATGTTGCCCTGAATATCCATTTCAGGCCCGTTTACGACTTCAACTTTCCAGCGGTCGCGGAGAGGTGCGATCAGAGCTTTTTTGATCGTCGCAACTGTTTCGTCCTTCGCATCCAGGATGTCCATTGTATCCCTGGCCCGGAGGAGCTTCTCTTTGAGTTTATACAGCTCATTTCCCTGTACGTCCTTAATAATCAGGGTGTCCCGCAAGCGGAGAGCTTTGCCGTCAACATAGAATGACCTCTCTCCAGCTTCGTTTTCAATCCAGTAGTCATCTCCTATGGAAATAAGTTTTTCATGCATTTTGTAGCGTTGTATACTTTCTGCTCCGCGGCCCCTGAGACCGCCCATAACTCGTCGCATCAAAAATCACTCATTTGGATTATTTATTTCACGTATCTCCCCTTTCGGGTCGTCCATCTATCCTGATATGAAACTTTAACCTTCAGATGCTGCCGATTTCCTGCAAGAGCTTTTCCATTACCTGGTCAACGGTAAAGCTTGCCGCTTTCTGGCGCGGAGGAAATTCCTTAAACGTTGCCAAAAAGTCTCCCACGGCACTCTGGGTAGGCACCAGCATGAAGGCGTGATCGAGCAACCAGTCGTAATAGATGTTGGAGGTCTTGCCCTTTCATAGGGATCGGTGCGCAGGTTAAAAATTTTTGGTACTTGTAGATGGACAAAAGGTTCAGCCCAGATCCGTAGCGTGCCGATGACTCGCTGTTCCATAAAGACCGTTTTCCAGTTATCGTAACGCAGAGCTACCAGGTCTCCATCGTCGGAGAAGTAAAAGAACTCAATACGTGGGGAATTCTTCTCCTTCCCAGTAAGGTAGGGAAGCAGGTTATAGCCGTCAAGATGCACCTTGAAAGTTTTGTCTCCTGCTTTGTGGCCTTTTTTAAGCTTTTCCTTAATGTCCGGCTCTCCTGTCGCTGCAAGCAAAGTGAGCAGCCAGTCAAGGTGGCTCACTATTTCGTTAAATATTGTTCCTGCCTGAATCTTTCCAGGCCAGCGCACTACTTCCGGAACGCGGAAAGCTCCCTCCCAGCAGGAGTTTTTCTCGTTGCGGAACGGGGTCATGGCTCCATCCGGCCAGGTGTTCATATGAGGGCCGTTGTCCGTGCTGTAGACGACAATGGTGTCTTCTGTAACGCCAAGTTCATCCAGCAAATTCAGCAGCAAACCCACCTGCCGGTCTTGTTCGATCATCCCATCATGATATTCCGACTGCCAGCGACCCGACTGGCCCCTTATCCTATCCGGGATATGGACTCTGAAGTGCATCCAGGTGGTATTGAACCAGACAAAGAACGGCTTGCCGGCATCGTGCTGACGCTTGATGAAATCGCTGGCTGCTTCCAGAAATTCCAGATCTACGGTTTCCATACGCTTGCGGGTCAGCGGACCGGTGTCATCGATGTGCCCGTCTGCATAGCTGTGTATTACACCTCTGGGACCATAGTTCTTACGGAAATTGGGAAAATCCTTCTGCGGTGGATAATCGGGGTTTTCCGGTTCCTCCTCAGCATTCAAATGATAAAGGTTGCCAAAGAACTCGTCAAAGCCGTGGTTGGTGGGCAGGTGTTCGTCCCTATCGCCAAGATGATTCTTTCCGAACTGGCCCGTGGCATAGCCCAATGTCTTTAGTAATTCGGCGATAGTAGGATCCTCAGGTCTGATTCCCAGCTTGGCCCCTGGCATGCCTACTTTACTCAACCCAGTACGGAAGGCACTCTGCCCGGTGATAAAAGATGCTCTTCCGGCAGTACAGCTCTGCTCTCCGTAAGAGTCCGTAAATCTAACACCTTCGTTAGCTATCCGGTCAATATTGGGTGTTCTGTATCCCATCAGCCCGTCGCTGTAGCAACTGAGGTTGCTAATTCCAATGTCATCTCCCCAGATGACCAGTATATTTGGTTTCTTTTCTGCCATTGCTCAATCCCCTTAGGATTTGTTGATATCTTGGGTAACACGTTTAAGCAGTATTCCGGAACAGGATGGAAGAATCCGGCTTTCACCCTACTCTAAATCCCCTGGCGGACCCATCAATCTGGCAATCCATTTTGTTTCCTCAAAACTCTCGAATACAGTTTTTAAAATTATTGTAAGAGGTACGGAAAGCAGCACACCTGCAACTCCCAGTACGAAGTTCCAGTAGAGAACGGAAATAAATAAAAAAGCTGGAGATAATCTCAGCCCCCTCCCCATAAGTGAAGGGAAGAGGACGTTTTCTGCAAGCCCGTCAACAACTGCAATAACGAGAATGACTGCAAGGGCACCCAGGGGTCCATACTTAAAAAGCGCTAACATTATAGGCGGAATAGAAGCTATAACGAGACCGATATAGGGGATGTAACTTAGCAGGAATATAAGGACTCCCCAGAGTATCGCAAAATTAATGCCCCCGATAAGGAAAATTATAGCAAGCCCGACGGCTGTTATTAAGTTAACATAATGCTACCAACAGAAGTATTAAGTTTTAAAGAGCTAATACTAAAGGGGTAAACTATGAGATCAAAAGAACTCAGAGAAGAAAAAGTTATTAAACGCTGGCTATCAGGCAAAAGAGCGACGAAGGAAACCGTACAGTCTTACCTTCAGTCAATGCAAATGTTCACTGACTTTATAGGAAAAGGTCCCGGTGAGTTACTGGATGAGGCAGAGGCAGAGATTAGAGCAGGGCTCCTAATGAGAGAAAGGAATATTGATTTGTACCTGCTAGACTTCCGCGAGGTTCAGGAACAAAAAGGATTATCTCCAACTTCTGTAAGGACACGACTTGCAGCAGTTTGTTCATTTTATAAGTACTACAATATCCCAATTCCGTCACTCCCAAAGAGCATACAAAAAGCAAGACCCGAGCTCAAACGAAAAACCATTCCTACTAAAGAAGATATACGCGAAGTTTTAAAATTTGCGGATATCCGGGACAGGGCGATCATTTTAGTCGGGCTTTCTAGTGGGCTTTCTGTCGTCGACATATCAAACCTCAAGGTCCAGGACGTTAAGAAAGGTTATGATCCTGAAACCGGTATTACAACTCTTCACATCATCCGGACCAAGACCAATTATGAATTTTTTACTTTTTTATCTCCTGAAGCCTCGAACGCGGTCCTCGATTATCTCGATTGGAGGAATCGGCAGGAAGACGAGGCAAAGCGAGTAAACTTCGATAATGGGTTTTTGTTTATCGTGTTTGAAATTCCTGAAGAATACAGGGCAACAAAAAAAGAAGAGTGCCGGAAATTAGAGAAGAAATCGATTATTGATAGATACCGAGACCTCAGTCTAGCCTCCGGGAAAAAGGCCGACTTTGGAGAGTACAATCTCATACGAAGTCACAATATGAGACGGTTTTTAAACACTATGTTGTTAGCAAACGGGGCTGCTATTTTTTTTGTGGATTTCTTATTAGGGCATGAGGTCGACCAGACGCATCAAGCATATTACAGAGCCGATCAAAAAAGCCTCAAAGCCGAATATTCAAAATATATTCCTTACATTTTACATTCCGACCCCCCCCTTTAAATTTTTCATTGAATTTGGTTGATTTAGTGATTCTTGCCTTTTTAGATGGCGATTATTTTTACAAATAGTTA
>JADGNM010000308.1 GCA_017883485.1 Methanosarcina sp. | reverse complement strand
CTCATCTTTTCTGTAGCATAGCACATTTCATGCATCAATACTGATGCATAAATGAGCTTTCTTGGCACACCGTGACCCTCCGCGCTCCCTAGTAATAAAATTATTAAAATAATAAACTTCTGAATTTCATTTCCTTCTTTTTTTCACTTTAACTGAATTTCATATGGGATATGGCGATTAGTTTATCAAAACACCAATTCTACTAAAAACCAGGCTTGTGAACATACTTGGAGCTGCAGTACTCAGTTAGCACATCAGATCTTCAGTTGCCACAGAAGACCTTCGAGGCGCCTTTTGCCTTAAAATGTGGATATTAATACTAACGATGAGTATAGTGTATTGCCAGTACACAACTCTGGATCATTGTCAGGATGATAGAAAGGCTACGCAGTGAATTGTATCCATTTCGTCCTGATGTGATTCCGGTCTTAACTTAGAGGTATTATATGAATGGCATCAAGTTCCTGAGAACTATACTTGATAAAGGAATCAGTGTTTCTTTGACTATGTTTACAACGGTCAGAAAGTGTGACAAATGCCCACTATCTAAACGAAATACCTGTTCCAAATACGAACAAGCTTCCATTTACTGTAACCAGGGACAATGGAAGTTTTGTGGAATATATAAATTTTATGTCAAAGAGAGAATTGAGTTGGAGAAGATTGAGTTTCCGCCTGCAAATCAATCTGGTTTAATACAGATTTAAGCGAAATCGAAGAAGTGCTGTGTCCCAAGATGATTTGAATACTCAAGAATTCTCAACGTTTCAATTTTTGATTTAGAGCTTTAATATTTATTCTTTCATTTGATCAATACTCTCACCAAACATAAAGTAATCATTCGTGCCCGAACTGACTGAATGTTAGTTCATGAAGTTATTTGAGGATTTTTACCCTAAAAAAAGTTTAAATACTAACACTATCATACAATGTTATCAGTTCACAATTGTGATTGATAGTTCCAAGTACTAAATAAGCGACAAATGAGTAGCTGATCCATTTTGTCCTGGCTTGATTCCAGGCTGTGGCTTGCATGTTCTGTCAGGATGAAGAAAACTTTTGAGGCGATATTTGCCTTAAAAAGTAAGTTAAAATACAAGGAAGCGTTAATAGCAAATCAGAACTTCACAATTGTGAATATCTCCAGTGACAATTAACAATTTAGCTCACCGGTTATGGTAATTTACTCTATGTAAATGCTGAGGTGGCAGAAAGGCTACGCAGTGGACTGCAGATCCATTTATCCCGGTTCGATTCCGGGTCTCAGCTTTGAGGTAATCTCATGGATATAAGAACACAGAAGACGTTTGAGGCTCTTTTTGCTCTTGAAGATGTTCGAGAGATCCTCCGACAAAAACTTCCAAATGCTACGAGTCCGGAAGAAGAACACTCCATTAAGGAAGGTATAGACAAAGTCAGGAAAATTCTGGATGATATTGAAAACAGCACTGGAACTCCGTAAGTGCGGAAGATAGCTGATTCAATCGATATCCGATCCAGAGAAGAAACGTACATCAATATACAGCCAATCCAGGCAGCTGGAAGGCTTACTCCTGAAGCGCGAAAAGCGCTCATAGCTTATGGTGATGGTTATTCCACGTGCGATGCCTGCCGCAAACCTTTCAGACTGGATAAAATAAGTACTCCGCCTATTGCACCATTCCATGAACAGCTAGCTAGCTTTCTCAACATGGATGTAGCGCGAGTAGTGCCAGGAGCAAGGCGTGGTTTCCAGGCGGTAACGTCTACTCTTGTCAATAAAGGTGATTCTGTCATAGTTTCCGCTTTAGCTCACTATACAGAGTTTCTGGCCGTGGAAGAGGCAGGAGGAATAGTGAAGGAAGTGCCTCTGAACGAGCATAAGATAGTAACTGCAGATGCAACGGCTGAAAAAATTGAGGCCGTTTCACAGGAGACAGGCAAACTGCCTGTACTGGTAATGATAGATCATTTTGATTATCAATTTGCTAACGAACATGATGTTAAGAGCATAGCGAAAGTTGCACATCAGTACGATATTCCTTTCCTGTACAACGGTGCATATACTGTTGGTGTCAGGCCGGTGAATGGAAAAGACATTGGTGCGGATTTTGTCGTTGGCTCAGGCCATAAAAGTATGGCAGCGCCTGCGCCGTCCGGTGTGCTGGCAACAACCGATGAATGGGCTTCCAAGGTATTCCGTACTACGCAAACGGTGGGTGATGTCACAAAACGCAAGTTCGGCATTAAAGAAGTCGAAATGCTGGGCTGCACATTGATGGGTTCGACATTGATAGGTATGATGGCTTCCTTCCCTACTGTCAGGGAGAGAGTGAATCACTGGGAAGACGAAGTGAAAAAATCGAACTATCTGATCGATGGTTTACTTGCTATAGAAGGTGGCAGGGTTGTCTCCGAGTACCCCCGCAAACATACCCTTTCCAAAGTCGATACAAGCGGTAACTTCGATAAAGTAGCACAGAATCATAAGCGTAAAGGCTTCTTCCTTTCAGACGAACTCTCAAGCAGGGGCATTGTCGGTGAATTTGCAGGAGCTACACGCGTCTGGAAATTGAACACATACGGTCTCTCATGGGAGAAAGTCCGCTATGTGGTAGATACTTTCCAGGACATCGCTGATAAATACGAACTTCAGGTAAACAAGGAGACAGAACTTCAGGTGAACAAATAAAATAAACTTCAGGTAAATAAGGAGAATTATCCGAATGGCAACAAATAATTATAGACTTGGAACACTTGCCCTTCACGCCGGACAGGTACCGGATCCAACAACAGGAGCACGTGCAGTACCGATTTATCAGACAACATCATATGTTTTCCGGGACACGGATCATGCTGCCAATCTTTTCGCCCTCAAAGAGCTTGGCAATATCTATACCCGTTTAATGAACCCAACTACTGACGTTTTCGAACAGCGTATAGCTGCCATTGAGGGTGGTACCGGAGCACTCGGGGTCGCATCCGGTCAAGCAGCAATAACTTATGCTCTGTTAGCTGTTAGTCGGGTCGGAGATGAGATTGTATCCGGGAACAATCTCTACGGCGGAACTTATGAACTTCTTAATTACACTTTTCCTAAATTGGGACGAAAAGTTATATTCGTAGACTCAACTGATTTGGAAGCATATCGGCAGGCTATAACCGAAAAAACAAGGGCTATTTATATTGAGTCAGTAGGAAATCCGAAGCTGGATATTCCAGATTTTGAGGCGATTGCAGATATTGCCCATAAAGCCGGGATTCCGCTTGTCGTAGACAACACCAGTGCAGTAGGACTTGTCCGGCCAATTGATCATGGGGCAGATATTGTTGTACATTCGGCAACCAAATTCATTGGCGGGCATGGAAACTCAATCGGCGGTTCGATAGTCGATTCCGGAAAATTCTCCTGGAACAACGGCAAATTCCCTGAATTCACGGATCCTGACCCCAGTTATCATGGCCTTAAATACTGGGATGCATTTTCAGCATTCCCTGGTCTTGGTAATGTGGCATTGGTCTTCAAAATAAGGGTGCAGCTTCTTAGGGACATGGGTGCTGCTCTGTCTCCCTTCAATTCCTTCCTGTTACTTCAGGGACTTGAGACACTGCACCTGAGGATACAGCGACATTCCGAAAACGCCCTCAAGGTAGCAAAATACCTTTCAAGCCATCCGAAAGTCTCATGGGTAAACTACCCGGGTTTACCTGACCATCCAAGCCATGAGCTTGCATCCAGATACCTCGGAGGTAATTATGGTGCATTGATAGGTTTTGGCGTGAAAGGCGGTGAAGAAGCAGGTAAAGCCTTTATCAACAATGTGAAGCTGTTTTCACATGTCGCTAACATAGGAGATTCCAAGAGCCTTGTCATCCACCCTGCAACCACCACACACCAGCAGCTAACCTCTGCTGAACAGGAGTCGACAGGCGTTACGCCGGATTACATACGCCTTTCCATAGGTATTGAGGACATAGAAGATATAATCTCAGA
>JADGNM010000307.1 GCA_017883485.1 Methanosarcina sp. | reverse complement strand
AGATATCGAATGTTAATTTGGATTGGAGACTGAATTCTTCTTGCAAATTCGGATTTTCAATCAAGAAATGCAAAAATCACTAGATTTTGGACCTGAGTCGTTATTTGTTATTAATTATATTAAGCGTCGGTTGGCGCTGACTGATTTATAAACTGTATAGCCTGGTTGTCAAAAATGGTCGTTGACGCTGATATCTGCGGTATAAAAGTGGGAGACCGATACCCTTCGCATGTAATGGGTGTCATCAATCTGAGCCCTGAATCTTTTTATGAAAGCTCGGTTGTAAGCCCGGATTCAGTCCTTGAGGTTGCCCTGAAAATGATTGAAAACGGGGCAGCTTTCCTGGATCTGGGAGCCCGCTCAACCTGGCGTTATTCTGAAACAATAAGCAAGAAAGCGGAACTTGAGCGTATTCTGCCCGTGCTCGATATTTTGGAAGGAAATGTGAATGCCGTAATTTCCGTGGATACTATGTTTTCGGACATTGCAGAAGAAGCTCTGAAGAGAGGAGCCGAAATTGTAAATGATGTTTCAGGTTTCACCACAGACCCTAAAATGATCGAAGTGGTTGCAGACTATGGATGCCCTGCTGTTGTTATGGCCTCCAAAAAAAATCCTGGAGACCCGATTGGTATGGATTCTATTATCGAGGCACTTGATTCTATAATACAGGCTGCTGAAACAGGAGGCATCGGACCTGAAAAACTCATACTTGACCCTGCAATAGGCAGATGGACAGACGAAAAGCTTCCGATATATGATTTTGAAACCCTTGATGATTTTGAACGCCTAAAGATTTTTGAAAAACCATTGCTTGCGGCCCTTTCAAGGAAATCCTTCATAGGCGAGGTTCTTGAGAAACCTGCATCTGAGAGGCTTTATGGTAGCCTGGCTGCGGCAGCTATTGCAGTTTATAAAGGTGCTAATATCATCCGTACGCATGACGTGCCTGAAACACTTGATGTAATAAAGCTCTCAGGAGCTCTGAGAAGTCGGCCAAATTTTGTAAAGGAGGGCAGGTACGAAGTTTCTGTGTTTGAGGTAAAGACTCCTCAAGATGCAGCAATGGCAATGCGGAAACTCGGGACAACCAGAACAGGCTCACAGGTAATGCAGGGTAAAAGCATTCATCTAGTGCTGAAAATTCGCAATCTTACGACAACAGAGGCTTTAATAATAAAACAGGAAATGCTTGCTCGGGGAGGGGATGCAGCTCTGACAAGGGATGCAGTTTCCCATGAAACGGAAATGACTGATGTGCTTTTAATGGGCACTCTGCTGCAGTTTGGGCGCCTTGCCAGCAAACTCGAAGGGCAAGCCCGCTCCCTTCCACTTATCGCCGAAATGATCCGCGAATGTATCACAAACCGGAACGACCTGGAATATCGATATTTGAGGTAATTATGATTATAACTTCAGTAAAACCCTTTGAAGAAATCCTGGCCATATTAGAAGACGAAGATGATATCTTTATTATCGGGTGCAATGTCTGCGCTGAAAAACTCAGGACTGGCGGGGAACCAGAAGTTCTTGAGATGTGCAGGCGGCTTGAGGAGAGTGGAAAGCATGTGGTAGGCTGGACTCTTCCTACTGCAGCCTGCAGCATAAGGTCTTTTGAGTCCCTGGTTGAGAAAAATGAGGAAATAAATAAGGCACGCTGTATCCTTGTCATGGGCTGCGGCAGTGGAGTTTCAACTGTCGCAATTGTAACGGAGGTGCCTGTGTACGGCTCAAATAATACTCTTTCCCTTGGAGGCGCGAGCGGGGGTGAGCTTATTTCCAACCAGTGTATAATGTGCGGGAATTGCAATGTAGGTGAATTCGGCGGTCTCTGTCCTAAAGCCCAGTGTCCTAAGGGACTTCTGAACGGACCCTGTGGAGGGGCTGTTGACGGAATGTGTGAAGTCAATAAGGAAAATGAATGTATCTGGAACCTCATTTACGAGCGGTTGAAGAAAATCAAGAGACTCGACCTCCTTTACGTTGTCCATGCCCCTCAGGAACACTGCTTAAAGTAAGTTAGTTTCTAATTTTAATTAAATTTTTTTAATTTCACTTAATTGTTCGCCTATCGGCATCGTACTGAAACTCTTACGGGCGCCTGAAAAGGAAAAAAGAAGCTTATCTTCTTAAGTTATTCACGCACTTTACGAGCATGAATTTAAATAATTTCATTTCGAATATACTTATCTGATGCTTTTTAATTTTCGTGAAAAACTGAACTCCAGCAAATTTCTGGTTACTGCTGAAGTTTCTCCGCCAAAGGGAACAAGCTTTTCAGTTCCTCTGGAAGATGCTCGCCAGCTCAAAGGCATTGCAGATGCTCTAAATGTCACGGATAATCAGTGTTCGATTATGCATATGAACTCCCTGGCTTTTAGCAAGCTCCTGCTCGAAGACGGGCATGATCCCATTATGCAGCTTACCTGCAGGGACAGGAACAGGATAGGGCTTCAGTCAGACCTTTTAGGAGCTCATGCTTTGGGTATCCGAAATGTTTGTTTAATGACCGGAGATTTTCCTTCGTGCGGAGATCAGCCAGGATCAAAGCCAGTTTATGATCTTGATTCCGTGCAGCTCTTGCAGGTTGTCAAAAAACTTAATTCAGGCGTTGATTTTGCAGGAAACAAGCTAGATGGAGGAACTTCCTTCTGTACAGGTGCTGTCTCGGGGATAAATCCTGAAAAGCCCCTTCAGCTCATAAAGCTTGAGAAGAAGGTTAAGTGCGGAGCTGATTTTATCCAGACTCAGGCTGTCTTTGACGTGGGAATGTTCGAGGAATTTATTGAAGCCATAAACCACCTTGATGTGCCTCTGATTGCAGGCTTGATCCCTCTCAGGTCTCTCAGTATGGCTGAATTCATGAACGAGAACATTTCAGGAATCAGTGTGCCTGAAGAGATCATGTTTCGCATGAAAGCGGCACCTGATCCGGTAGATGAGGGCCTTACCATTGCATCAGAGACGATAAAAGAGTTTATGAAGCTCTCGAGAGGAGTTCATATTATGCCTATAGGATCTCATAAAAATACTCCAAAGTTACTTTCGATGGCCGGAGTCTCCGACAAGTGAACTTGGAAAATATAAAAAATCAAACAAGCCTTAATCCCATTTCAAAACATGTTTCTCCCGGGCCGCATACATTTTTTACTTCCTTGGTTTTTCGAAAATAAAATTTTTCGTATAAGTTTATAGCAGGCTGATTTTTTATATTCACATATAAGAGAATTGATGATACTCTATTTATTTTCATTTCCTCAATGCTTTCTTTCAACAATTTATCAGCAAAACCCCTGCCTCTGAAATTCTTATCAATTGCAATTTCGCTAATTACTGATTGTTTCTCAAAGCCTCCGGAAGAGAGAGACAGTTTCAGGTAGTATACACAATAGCCTGCAACCTGATCCTGTTCTTTAATAACGTAAAAGGTTTTTCTGAAACTATTTGAATATCTTACAATTTTTTCCCGGTTTGTGTTTTTAAATCCTTCTGCCTGAATTCTAAAAATTTCAGGAAGCATGGAATCTTCTACAGGTACAATATTTTCTTTCACTGTTTGTTTCCATTGCCTTGAGAAAAAAGTGCCAGCAGTATCTCGCAGTATTCTATTAAGGACCATTAGATATTCAGTTAATCTGATGTGGATTTTTGTGAGACCCATAAAAATCATGTTTAAACAAGACCATTGGCGAAGTTATCTTAAAAGGATAAGGCTCCGAGCCATTACAAAGAAATGTACTCCTATGAAAGGATCAGGAGTTCATCGGAGCTAATGACAGAAATCAAGTATGTAATATAAAATGCAGTTTTTATTTAAAGGTATCTTAGGGATAACAAATATATAATTTCACGTATTACTGTACCGATATCTAATGCTAGTGCTTCGATTCCAAAATCAGTGAATAAACCTGAAAATCTTAGATCTATCCAGTGGTCAATTAATTTTTCATTTAATGATGGATTAATTTCGGAAT
>JADGNM010000027.1 GCA_017883485.1 Methanosarcina sp. | reverse complement strand
TATCAAGGATTCAGTGCGTCAGAAAATGATAGGCCTTGAACTTGTGGAAGAATCCAGGAATGAGCTGGTTTTCCAGTGCCTGCTAAATTACAATGATCTGCCTCTTGGCCGGGTAATCAAAAACATGTACGGTCTTGTGCTTTCGATGCTTGAAGACTCTATGGTTGCTCTTCGGGATTATAATGTGGAAATTGCCGAAGACGTCATCCAGAGAGACGATGATGTGGATCGTTTCTATTTTCTTTCTGTCCGCCAGCTCAACGCCGCAATTGAGGACATCGAACTCTATGAAATTATAGGAATCCGGAATCCGCAAGAATCTCTGGAGTACAGGCTTATTACTAAAATTATCGAGCGCATAGGAGACCATGCGGTCAGAATAGCTAAAAATGTCCAGAAAATGAGTTCAGGGGTTAACCCTGATGACCCTATTTTCAGGATGGCTGAACTCTCCCGCAAAGTTTTCGAAAGCTCAATGAATGTAATGACGGAAGAAGACCTTCAGACAATAAACAAATTAGTTGTGGAAGCTAAAAAGATCTCTCAGTTCGGAGTTTCCCTGGAATCACGGGAAAGTGGAACCCCAGATGACATTGAACTTAGCATGGTTCTGGAGAGCTTCCGCAGGGCAGCCGAATACAGCGGCGATATCGCAGAAATTGCAATCAATATGAATGTAAAGATGATCTGAACCTGAAGATCAAAAGTATAAAGAAGAGTATAATGTAAATTCCCAAAGTCTCTGCAGTGCTTATTTGGAGCCAATCTAACGGCTTGTGTGGCTTCCGGAGATAAGGATTGGTAATATCCCAATATATTTTGGACTTAAAAGAGGAGTAATTCACTCACCCTCACTCTTCTCGATCATTTTCTTAAAGTAATTACTTGGTAGACCATCTTTTTTCGCCAAATGCTAATCGCTGAATTACTAAATACAAGTTCGAGAGCAATCTGACGTTCATTAAGTCCTTCATCAGAAAGTTTTTGAAGATTTCAGAATCTATCTATGAGTTTGTATATAACGTCGGCAGACCAAGGTTGTGTCTGAACCTCCAAATATCAGCAATCCTAAGACCCATTTCTTGGGCAATTTGACGATCATCGAGTCTGCTTGCGTATAGCTTTTTGAATAATTCTTCGTCTATCTTTGTGCTCGCGTCCACTACCGGTAGCCCGAGGTTGTGTCTGAACCTCATGATAGTACCAGCGGTAACCCCAAATCTGCGAGCGATCTCATTGTCGTTACAGCCTTGTTCGTATAATGGTTTGAACAATTCTTCTTTCATTTCAATTCGCTTTCGCATGGTTGTGACATTATGATTATAATATAAATATGCTTGCAATGCAATTTATATGGATTCTTAGTATCACTGGCATTAGCCCACGACACATATCTCTTCTGGAGTCAATCTGACGCTCACTGTGCAATCGATGGATAAAGATGAGCTTAATATTGCGTTCCGCAGATGATTGTTTATTTGAGGGCGTTAAATCCTGAGTTCCGCGTTTTTAGGCACATAAACTTCTAATAATAACTAATTATGTGCTTAAACTTAAGCACATGAATTAATAGCTCTAAATTTGAAATCGTGATTTCTGACATAACAGATTCGCGGAATCAGATATATGCGCTTAAAATATGGAAATTCAGGATTTATCCCCAATTTATGGAGTTAATGAATAAATTCGAACTCTCATACGAACTTCCAGATAAAAGCAGCTACCTTGTTCCCGAATTATTGCCAAAAGAAGAACCAGATGATTTTGAGTGGGATGAGAAAGACGAACTTTGTTTTATTATTCTTATGATTACTTTTTGCCTTCTGGCATAATTACCCGCTTTATAGTGCGTATGCATCAGGACATCGAGAAAAAATTAAATGGATTGCCTCTCTGCTGGAGAGAGGGAGTGGTATTGAATCTCCTAAATTCGCGTGCTCCTGTAAAGGTGAAGCCTGATGATAAACAAATTGAGGTCAGAGTAATAGGTGACAACAGAAGAGGGGCTATGGGAGCAATCTGTAACCAACTCGATCAAATAAATATTTCTATAAAAAAGATAAATTTCAGCAAACAAATCCCTTGTAACTGTTAAAAAAATTGCCTTGAGTTCTGATGAAATAACAGCGGTATATTTTATAATTTATGTAAGGTTAATTATTTAGTAGCTGATCCTAAACTCTAAATGCGATTCTTTATTTGAAACTCCGCACAATCAATTCCCAAGCTGAGCATTTACAACCCTTTTATTAATCTACCCAATCTCTTCTTCAATTTCCGCTTCACACTTCCTGACATCTGCTCCAGAATTACAGTCGTTGGCGTATTTTTTCCTGCTGATGCTACTTTTCCTTCCCTGATTGCCCTGAGCACGGCTTCAAGGGTATTTTCGGAGGCGTTAATTTCGGTATAGGCCTGCCCTACCATTTCGGGAATGTGGGAATCGCTTCCTGCAACGCCCGGGATTCCAAGCCGGTTTGCCTTGTCTTCAGCTTTGCGGTTTGCGTCATTAAGGAGACAGCGAGAATTGAATACTTCAACTGCATCAATATCAAGCCCTTCGAAATCTGCTATCCCGTGAGAGCTTTGCTTGAAAGGGTGAGGAATGATAACTACGCCTCCGAGTTTCCGGGCTCTCTCTATCGTTTCTTCCGGACTTAGCAGGGGTTCTATGTTTTTCCTGATTCCAAGGACAAGGATATGCCCTTTTGAAGAGCTGACCTCCACTCCGGGGATGACTGTAATTTTAAGGCCAAGTTCCTGGGCTCTTTTTTCGCAGGCGAGCCCGCCTTCTATGGTATCGTGGTCGCAGATAGCAAGGCCGTCAAGTCCCCTTTTAAGGGCAGCATTAAGAATTTCGTCCAGGGTCGCTTTGCTGTCCTTTGAATAATGGGAATGCACGTGAAGATCGAATTTCATGCTAATACGAAAATTGTAAGTGAATTTATATAAAGAAACGTAAACGAAAAAAAAGAAATAGATAAGTGTAAAGAAAAGGAGGGATTGCGAACGGGCAGGGCATAGCAAAAATCTGGTTTGGGGTGTATTTCAGGATATTAGGTAGGAGGGTCTGATGTCTGTTTTAGTAGACACCCGTTCGCATGTATACAAACGACTTTTGAATATAAATACCTTTCGTACTTATGCGAACGGTACCCAGGCTATATAAAAAACTTTCTGGTAAAAGAATGCTGAAAAACCCTTGATAATATTTAGACTGCTTTTATAAAATTGGAATCATTTTTAATTCTTCAGATAACGCTTTTTACTCTGGACGGGCCTTGACGGGCCTGGATGTTCTCCAGGTTTTAACTCCTCTTCAGAGTTTATTCAGTTGCTTTAGCATTATTCAAGATCTCTTCGGTTTTTATCAAAGCCTGTGCCCTTTTAATAATCTCGGTCCTGGATTCATAATCCACGGTTATCCCCTCTCCATACTCAACCCTGTGAACTATTCCCTCTTCGTATAGCCAGGAGAGAATTGACATGCCTTTCTCCGAATTCGGCAGCGAAAGGGAATAGAAAGACCAGGGAGGCAGATGCTTAATTATTTCGGCTTTTAGCGCTGTAATGCCTGTTCCTGCTTTTGCCGAGACAAAAACAGGATTTGGAGCCATATAGCCTATCTGTTCCATAATTGTTGCAAGTTCGGATTCGTCAAGCAGATCGGTCTTGTTAAGCACTGTAATGATAGGGACTCCCTGGATGCGGTCCCAGAGGGTATCGTGAGCCGTAGACAGTTTTTGAAGGATTATTTCGGGCTTTTCGCTTACGTCTACGACAAGGAGGATGAGGTCCGAGAGAAAAATCTCGTTAAGCGTGGACTTGAAGGCGTCGACCAGCCAGTGGGGAAGGTCCTCGATAAATCCAACGGTGTCTGTCAGAAGGGCTTTTCTTCCTCCAAGGTCAAGCGCGCGGGTCGTGGGCACAAGGGTTGTAAAGAGCATATCCTTTACCTCAGCGCTCTCATTTACAATAGCGTTGAATAGAGTGCTTTTTCCTGCATTTGTGTATCCTGCAAGGGAAATTATGGAGAAGCCTTTCCTGTGCCTGAAAGCTCTCAGGGACTCATTGTCCTTTTCTGCAGACTCAAGTTCATCTTCAATTCTTGTGATTCTTTTCTTCAGGTCCTGTTCATAGGACTCCTCATAATCCCCAAGTCCCATGAAGCCTGGCCTTTCCTCTTTTTTCAGGAGGGAGACTACAGCTCTTGCTCGTGGCACTTCATACTTTAGCCTTGCCAGTTCTACCTGGAGCCTGGAGCGGTGGGTGGTTGCTCTCTTTGCAAAAATCTCAAGTATCAACTGGAATTTGTCGATAACCTGGCATCCGCACATTTCCGAAATATTGAAGAGCTGTATGGTAGAAAGCCTGTTGAAGAAAATTACTTTTTCCGTACCTGTGCTTCTCACAAGTTCGGCAAGTTCCTCTATCTTCCCCCTCCCAAGCTGGTACCTGGAGTCAGGAAACCTGGTCTGAGTAAGTTCCCCAACCGGCAGGTAGCCTGCGGCTCTTGCAAGTTCCCTTAGTTCCTGGAAAAGGTTCTTTTCACGTTCAGGGTCCGAATTCGGACTGGTTCTTTTAACGAGAATTACCCTGTTCCCGTTCCCGGATTTCTTTTCTGCTGAAATTTTCATGCCTCAATTTGAAGTTCGTTAATTAGTAAGTTGCGAGCACTCAAAGAAATATGGTGCACAAGTTCGATTGCCCTTCTCTCCGCAATGGACTCCTGATATTTAAAGGCTCTCGAAAACATGCTTTCCAGCACCCAGATGGGCCTATTGTACATGTCCCCTTTTTCTGTCACAATCGTGCCCTCAAAGGAAAGCTGGTCAGCCGTATCTTCAATCAGCTGTACGATGTCCAGCAGGCTGGGAGCTCTTTTAAGCCAGAGGGGCTGAATCTTGATCTGTTTGATCTTCTCGATATGGTTAGCTGAGACAGTGAGGGTTACTGCCGCACAAACCATGTAATAACCTCCTTTAATCCTGTGCCTGCCAGATATATCCACAGCAATAATATCCCACATGTATACTACACTCTCGGGTTAAGATCTGAGTTTAACGAAATGAGACTAATTAAACTGAACCTGATTAAGAGCCTATCCGAAAAGTCCTGCTGCTCTGAAGGTTATCCGTGCGCATGCTAAATGTAGCATACAAGGTAGTTCTCAATTTTCGTTTCCCATCTTATAAGTAGTCTTCTGAATCTATTCAGCCAAGAATGTATCCTTTCCAGAGCGAAAAAATAAAAATGAAGAGATCCAGATGATAATTATCAGAGTGCCCGCCCAAGCGCGATTGATCCAACTTCGGGTTTAGGACTCGTCAGGCCCCAGAAGAATTGGAGTGAACCGTCTGAGTAATTAGACAATTTCACAATTCCCATACCGACTCCGGCCCCCTCCACAGCTCCCGAGGAGGACTTTTTAATAATCCGGGTATCGGAACTGTGAGCATCTTGTGTCTCATCAATAACGACAACGTACCTTGACGTTGAATTATCCCTGCCCGTTGAAACCGCTGCAACGAGCATGATGTGCCCTGAATCTCTTTTGTTCTTCGTATTTGCATAGGCGATGATATCACCGGGCTGCAGGTCTGCCAATGCAACGTTCTGGAACCACCCGTTCTGGCCTGTAACAAAGAGGTGGTAATAGTTGAGCGGGTTTGGCACAATGCAGCTTCCCTGCGGGTCATTGCATCCGGCTTCGGGGATGGGATTTCCGGTCTTCCATCTGGTAAATTTAGTTGTGTGGTCGGTATTTGCGTAGGTAAAGAGAGATGTGATGAACCCGCTACAATCGGTATAGACGTGGACTGCCTCGGGTTTACCGTTAGTCCCGAAAGAACCTGCGGACACTACGGTGCCACTCCATCCCTTCGGTGAGGTTCCGGGGTTGCTTATCCATATAATCTGGTTCTGCCCGACCGGAGCCCAGACGACCGTGCTTATATTGATAGCGTGTTTCACATATGCTGTGGCATAACTATTCTGGCTGGAATACGAACCCGGGAGATAATCGGGAGCATTCGGCGAATAGGTGTAGATCTCTTTCATGAGAGTCTTTGCTCCCGACAACAGCGCTTCACCGGAAGAGTTAGCCGAAGGAGTGGATATCCACGTGATCGATGATGTGGCTGTTCCGCTTCCTGGGGTAGGAGTGGCTGTTCCTGATTCCGTTGTTTGGCCCGAAACGGCTTGACCCGCGGTGACGGAGCCAGGCTTTTCCGAACAGCCCGCGGTGAAGATTACACCGATGAGGCAAATGTGCAATACTAGTGTTGTCGCTTCTGAAAAAGTGGACATGTTCAATCTTCCTGAATGTGTAGAATTGGATTGCTTATTATAACCTTAACTCTGCTCATTTAGGGAAAAGTTCAAGTTTAACCTTTTCTCTATTTCATCAATCTTTTTAGGTACTTCCGTCAAAATCATTTGGCCATCTAAATCAATCACGTAAACTTTGCGGAATTGCTCTATAAGGTCTCTCGGAGAATATTTGCTTGTTAGATCAGCCTTTCTTATACAGTTTTGAATTTTTACGTAGCCATAGAGGGACAAGAATGAGATGAAAAGATGGCCGAAAAGCGACTCGTTATCCTGTAAATAAAGCTTATCTGCTTCCAACATACTCTTGTAAGTGTCATAGTGTTTTTCCACAGTATCTCTTTTTTTGTACATAAGAAAAACATCTTTGGGTGCCAAATCCACATTTGACAAAAGCAAGATTTTTCCAGCTTTCTCCAAGCCCTTATTAAACGTATTAGTAGTGATTTTATTTTCATCATGTTGCTTATAGAGTGTATATTCCTCCTCTTTTTTCATTTCACTATCCTCAAAAAGATACAGGATATTCTCCCCAAGCTTTTTCTCGTATTGGGGCACTACTCTGCCTGCTCAGTTTTTTGCTACTAGCATATGCTGGGTATGAGTACAAAAGCAGCAAGACAAATGAAGTAATTCTTGAAGAGGCAAAGGAAGACGCGCTCCAAAAAGCCGACTCTGCCACAAAAAAGATTAACAGCGAACTTAATTCTACGAGCTCCCTTGCCGAAGGAGTTGCAAAGGATCTGAGTTCCGGAAAATTGAAAGATGATTCCATGCTCAGGGAGCGCCTTTTGGCTGAAATGAAGAACAATTCCAAAATTTCAAAATTTATAACATCGTCGTTGCATATTCCCCTGCTGCCCATGCCGGGACGCTTTATGCACCTCATTTCATGAGAAACGGTTCGGAGGTAGTGTACACTCCGATCACATATGACTACACAAAGGATAATGAACACACTGCATGGTACAACGATGCCCTGAAAAAAGGGTCCAAAGTATGGATTTCACCTTATTTCGGGATTGCAAACCCCAATTATCAGATAGATTGTTCGGTTCCTTTTTATCTTGCAGATTCCGGCAGCGGGCACAAGGCTGCAGGAGTGGTAAGTGTACGTTATTCTCTTGAAGGAGTAAGGGCGCAAGTAGGAGACCTTGAGCTGGGAGATACGGGTTATGGTTTCATGGTTACCAGGAAAGGGGTGATTATTTCTTATCCTGTCCAAGAGTATCTGGCCGGAAATATTCACGACCTTGCAAAAAAAGATCCCAACATCTACTTTATAAGTAAGAACATGACAGAGGGAGAGTACTCGGCGACAAATTCCTTTACAGGGAAATCCTACTGGGTATTTCAAAAAAATATCTCCTCTACAGACTGGATCCTGGGTTTTGTCCTTCCTCAGGAAGAAACTCTGATGAATAGAAAAATGGAGCAGAACCATTCAATTATTCTTGTCGTGTTCGCAACTTTTGCTTTTTTATTCTTTCTATGCCTGCTTTTTGTATCCATTTACAGGTATGACCATAGAGGGCTCTGGCTGCTCGCGTTTATTTTTTCATTACTTTGTATCCTGGGAATAGGCTTCATCTGGCATCTTACTATAAATAATTCCACTCTTGACGGCAGGAACGTGGACCTTGTTGTTTTCGACAGGGAAGATGTTGAAACGGTGCTGCAACACGCCAATACGAGTTCGAAAATCCCCAGGATTCCTACAGGAGTTTTTCTTCAGTCCATAGAGTTTTCGAATGCTTATGATGTCATTGTAACCGGATATATCTGGCAAAATATTTCAAGGCCGGGTGCTGAGAATGCTTCTCCGAGATTTAGTTTTCCGGAATCAGAAGAAACCACAATCGAAAAGGCCTATGTGAATGAGGACAAAAGCGTTTTAGGCTGGCGTTTCAAGACTACTTTGCGCCAACAGTTCGACTATTCAAGATATCCGTTTGACAGGGAAGATGTATGGATCAGATTAAAGAGCAACGATTCGACATCGGTCCTGGTTCCGGACTTTGATTCCTATAACAGCCTGATTCCGGAAACCTTTCCCGGCATGGATCGCTCTTTCTTGCTTGAAGGCTGGGAACCGCAAAAAACATTTTTCAGTTACAGATTGAATTCTTATAGCACCAATTTCGGGGTAGGGAATTTTGCAAATTCCAATGTACCCGAACTTTACTTCAACGTCGATGTCAAAAGGGACTTTAAAGGCCCCTTTGATTCCGATCTTCTACCCGTAATGGTGGAGCCTTGGGCTACTGCACCTCCCTCTTTTTTGCTCTTATCATTGCACATGCCGCCCTCAGGGCTAGAATCCCTATGGGCAGTATCATCTACCTTGAGTATTTCTACCTTGTGATGTACCTGGCAGTCCTGACTGTTTCCCTGAATTCGATAGCGTTTGCATCAAATATGAATGTTCCTTTTATTGATGCAAAGGATAACATTTACGTGAAGGTTCTGTACTGGCCTGTCATCATGGGGATTCTGCTGTTCATCACGCTCTTGAATTTTTATTAACTGGATATTAAGAGTTGGGAAATACCATCAAGGCATCACATTTTGACTCTGCCGATATCCAGGTATTCCACTTTATCTCCTTTCTCAATTGCAAAAAGCATTGTCTTTCGCACGCTGTTTGCAAGTCTGACAGCCCCTGACATGACCGGAAGCTTGAACTCGAAATCTGCAGGAATGGCATTTACAAGGTATTCCGAGTGCGGAATTTTTTCTATTGACTCGACTTTTTTGTATACTCTGAAATGCGTTCCGAACTTAAAACCGGTCTTGACTACATGCCCCGAGTCCCTGAGGTTCTTATATACACCGTACTTCCCGAGAAAAGAGCTCTCAATCTTCAAGGCTTCTTCTACGAACTGATCAAAGGAAAATATCTTGCCATTCCTATCCCGAATCGTTATTACCCTTTCGGAAAAAAGGTAAAGCGATTCCACCAGAGAAAGCTGCAGCCTTTCGGAATCCAGCATTTTCCCGTAAAATCCCCTGACATAGAGAGTCTGTGAAGCCTCAGTATCCCAGGTTATTACCCTATCTTCCAGGAAAGTCGCATCGGTCCTGACAGCAGGATAAGGCTCAGGCATTTCTCCTTTGGGGACTGCAGTTTTGACTTCATAGAAAGTAAGGTCACTTTCTTCGTCCACTATAGCAAGCACAAACTGTTTATGTACGTTTTCTGCCGAATAAACCGAATCTTTCAAGAATTTTACGGAAAGAAGCTGCCTTTCCGACTGGACATGAACAAAAATTGTAGATGCACTTTTACCGTGATGGCTGCCTCGGGGGTATACCCTGAAATCCGAAGCTGAAGGCTGGACATAGTACCCTCTTTCCTTAAGGTCTTTATAAACTATGTACTTTAACTCAAAATTGGGCTGCCTCAGAGAAGCCTGCTCGAAAAATATCCTGAAATCAAGTAATTTGCCTTCAAGCTCGATCTCGAGTTTTCCTCTCGACTGGAGAAATGCAGCTTCCACAAGCGAGAGTTCGAGTTCCTCACCTTTAGGACGCCCGAAATAACTGGTCTTGTAAAGTTCAGCTACCGCTGCCTTTCCGGCGAGGACACGGTCTCCTTTAAGTTCTGCTCTCAATAGGTTCACCTGAAAAGAAAATAAAATGAAAATAAGTTACTGTAATAAACTGGTTTAAGGTAATCTGGTTTGTTATAATCTTATTTAATATAAGCTTTATCTAAATAAAAGTTATATTTTAGATTTAAAACAACACCCAATATTGATTTTTGGTATTTAAAGGTTAAGTAAAAAGAGACTTTATCAAAAGTATATGGAAGCTACTTTTATTTTCATTGAATTTGATTTAAACGTTAAGAAGTATGTAAGGATTAGCTTTATAAGTTATGTTGGTTTTGGGTGGCTAAATAAATATAAAAAGTATTATAAAGGAAACTCTATTATATGTATGGACAATCAAAATTATTTCATTTAATGAGTAAGTTGAATAAAATATTAAAGAGCAGATTCAAAACTCAAAATGCATTTTGAATCTCAAGACTAATGACTGATCGAGTTTCAGATCATGACAAATAATTTTGATACTTCGACCGATTGAGAATAAGATTGGTTTAGGACGAGCTCAATGTTAAGTTGCAACCTATAACCCAAAGGATATCTTGTAATTCAAAATTATAATAACGACTTGAATCGGGGAAAAAACCAATGGGAAAATTAGAAATGTCATCGTGGCCTGTCCTGTTCGTCTCAGATCAAATTCAGAAAGAAAATGATCAGGGCTTATGGTTGCGTGAAATCATTCAAAATCTTACCGAACAACAAGATTGCTCGATTATCCCTTCCTATGCATTAGGTGATGCTCATGATATCGTTCACTCAAGAGAAGATCTCGGAACGGTCGTGATTGATTGGGATCTTTTGGAAGTAGGACACTTACATGAGAAGAACGCATATTTAAAGTCAGAAGTTGAAAACACCAAATCCGCTCAAGTTTTAATCAATTTTATCCGGAAAAGGAACAAAACCGTTCCGATCATCCTGTTAACCGGACGTGTCTCCATCGAAAATATCCCCAATGAAGTGCTGGGGAAAATTAATGAACTGGTCTGGAAACTAACTGACACTCCCTGTTTTCTGGCCGGAAGAATCGCAAGACAAGTGAAGGATTACACTACTTCTGTTTTGCCGCCTTTCTTCCGGGAGTTGGTCCAGTATGTTGAAACCTATAAATATGCCTGGCATACTCCCGGCCATATGGGCGGGCAGGGTTTTTTGACAAGCCCCTCAGGTACAGCTTTTCATAAGTTCTTTGGCGAAAACGTCTTGCGGGCGGATCTCTCTATCTCAGTGTCTGAACTCGGTTCACTACTGGACCATAGTGGTGTTACTGGTGATGCGGAGAACTTTTCAGCTGAAGTTTTTGGAGCGGATCAGACTTTTTATGTATTGAACGGGACATCCACAGCCAATCAAATTATCTGGCGAAGCCAGGTATCTCCGGGCGAGTTAACACTCATGGACCGCAATTGCCACAAGTCACTTAACTACTCGATGATTATTACGGAAGCAAATCCGGAATATATGCATCCCATGCGCAACGGGCTAGGAATCATAGGACCGGTGGACTTTAGTGCAATCTCTAAAGAGAAATTTTATAAGATGGCGGCGTTAACCAATTCGACATATGACGGCATTTGTTATAACACCAGCTACGTTCAGGACCATCTCGACAAGGTGGAAATACTTCATTTTGACGAAGCCTGGTATGCCTATGCAAAATTCCACAACATTTATAAAAAACATTATGCGATGTCCTTACCCCATGGCAGGAAATTAGTATTTTGCTCCCAATCCACCCATAAGCTGTTAACGGCTTTTTCACAGGCTTCAATGATTCATGTCAAGTTGCCCAAGTCTATCAAGTATTCGGCGGCAGCTCGAGAAAACTTTCACGACCTGTTTAATGAATCTTATATGATGCATGGCTCTACTTCGCCCCAGTATTCGATGGTGGCTTCACTGGAAGTGGCCACCAAGATGATGCTGGATAACGGCGACGTCTTATTCGAGGACATTATTGAGGAAGCTATCGAACTGCGCCGGAAGATTGCCTGGATTCAGGAGGACCTGGCCAAACAAAAAGACTGGTTTTTCAAGATATGGCAGCCGCCTTGTATTGCTGAACGAGATAAGGATTGCAAGCCAAAAATCACAATTAAGGAACTGGCTAATAATCAATCTTATTGGACTATCAAGCCGGGAAAGCACAATGAAGCAACCTGGCATGGTTTTGCGGTCAAGGACGAATATACCATGCTTGACCCAATCAAGTTAACCTTCATCTGTCCGGGCATTGACGTCAACGGCAATATGAGTGATACAGGTATCCCCGCAGCCATTGTTACAAATTACCTGATCAACAAAGGTATCGTTTGTGAGAAAGCCGATTATTATTCCTGGTTGTTGCTCAATTCTCTGGGCACCACTAAAGGAAAACAAGGCACCTTAGTTACAGAGCTCTTTAAATTCAAGAAATTAAACGATTCTAATGCCGAGCTTGCTGACGTATTTCCGGACCTGGTTGCGATGTATCCGGAAAAGTATCAAAAACAGGGCTTGAAAAACCATTGCAATATGATGCATAACTACATTAAAACGAATAAGCTACTGGAGAAAATGTGTCAAGCTTTTGAAGCAAAGCCTGTACTAGCTCTAACTCCAGCCGCGGCTTATCGCAGCATTATTAAGAAAGAGGTGGAATTTGTAGAACTGCGCCTGATAGATTTCAACACAATGCCCAGAATCGCTGCAGTGATGTTAGTCCCATATCCTCCCGGCATTCCGGTCATGATAGGCGGAGAGAAATTTGATTGCTATGCCGAGGATATTCTGAATTACCTCATTGCCCGGCAAGACTTCGAGAACGAATTCCCAGGTTATGAAAGTCATATTCACGGCATCGAAAGGACTGCTCCGGATGAAAAAGGAAAAAAGTATTTTAAAACTCTACTGATTAAAAACAAGAAAATTGAATGAGTTTTAGCTTAATTATTATTTTTCGCTCAATGCAGACTTTTAATTACAGTACTGTGTGGTCGTCCAGCGTTATATGATTGGTGTTTTGAAGCACTTAAATGTTAGAAGATTTCTTAGTGTCCACTTTGAATCTGTAATCCCTGCTTCTCTTGC
>JADGNM010000306.1 GCA_017883485.1 Methanosarcina sp. | reverse complement strand
ATAGAATTAACGCTCCGATTAACGAAAACCTTTAGAAATTTCAAGGAATATATAATCAATCATTACCGAACTCGTTACGAGGCAACGGGAATCTAGGTTGTATAAATTACCAGTTTCGAAATAGCCCTCTGGATTGCTTTTCTGGATTCCTTCTCGGATTGTATTTAATCACCTGATAGATCAGCTATAAAACTGATTAACTCAAGAAAATACCAAATCTGATGGTCTCGAAGGAAATATGGCAGTTTAAGCCAGAATACTCACATGAGAGTATTTATATAATTTATGTACTCTTTGGAAATATGGTGACAATAGAATCTGAATGTATTTCACGAAAAAGATGCTTTATTTACACTATTCTCCTGTTTATCCTTGCGGGTATTTTTGAAATAGGAGGCGGATACTTCTTTTGGTTATGGTTGCGTGAAGACGCAGAATTAGTTTTTGCATTTTTAGGAGCAATAATCTTATTTTTATATGGAATAGTACCCACTTTTCAGCCTTCTTACTTCCACAGGATATATGCTACATATGGAGGCATTTTCGTTGTAATGTCTCTATTATGGGGCTGGATATTCGACAGAACATCTCCCGATACCTATGATGTAATAGGTGCCCTTATTATTCTTATTGGAGTCTCCATTATGTACTACTGGCCAAGGAAGAATGATATTAATGATTGACCTGAAGGTATCTCTTGCCCTGTTCTTTGTGGCTGCTTTATTCGAAATTGCAGGAGGTTATTTAGTCTGGTTATGGTTAAGGGAAAATAAAGGAGTAACCTATGGGCTTCTTGGAGGGATAACACTAACTGTCTACGGAATCATTCCAACCTTCCAGCCTGCGCATTTTGGCAGAGTCTATGCTGCATATGGAGGGATCTTTATTGTTTCATCCCTGATCTGGGGAGCGCTTGTTGATAAGAAAAAACCAGATAAATACGAAATAATAGGGGCACTTATTTCACTTTTGGGTGTAATGATAATATTTTACGTCCCGCGTTAAAGAGTCAGTGGCCAGAAAATATTTAGAGAGTTTTGATAAAACTCTGATTTCATGAGTATTCTCCTTTTTTTTAAAATTTTCTTTTTGCAGGAAGTTTCCTTTCTTTATATCCCCAAGCAAGCATTGCTTTAATTTTATATAAATGTTAAAGTCACACAAAATATTTAGCATGAAAAATCATTATAAAACACAAAATAAGAAAAAGAAATACACTGCAGAAGCAGTGAAAGGAAGAATAATCATTAAGTCAAAACTTAAATTAAAAAGCATTAAATTATAGAAACAGTTGATGGAAAATTTTATATATACATATCTCGTATGGCTCCAACTATGGAGCTGACTGGTCATGGAAGGTTCATGGTATTTCTACAAATATCGCAGGTTCATAAAATGGCTGGGTTTATACTTAGCTCTTGCAGGTCCAGGTATAATTGTAATGGTGGCCGACAATGATACAGGTGGTATCACAACTTATGCAGCAACAGGCGCAAAATTTGGCTTTAACTGAATCTGGTTTTTAATACTACTTGGTCCAGTAGCATATATAGTTCAGAAGATGACTGTGAGACTAGGTGCGGTCACCAAACGAGGACATGCAGAGGCTATATTCGATGCTTTTGGCTCATTCTGGGGCTGGTTCTCGTTGATAGATTTGGGTATTGTGGATTTTCTTACGATGGTAACTGAGTTTATAGGAATGACCGCAGCTCTAAAGATATTTGGCGTGCCGCCTATAGTGACGGTAATAGGTGTCTCCATCTTGATGATCTCCATAGTCATGCATGGACGATACTGGACATGGGAAAAAATAGTACTCCTTTTATGCGGACTCAACCTAATCTATGTTCCTGCGGCTCTGCTTATTCACCCCCAGATCAGCGAAGTTACCAAAGGTTTGATGCCTAACATTCCTAGCGGTGGACTCACAAGTGATTTTTTCTTCTTCTTCATGGCAAATATTGGGACTACGATAGCCCCATGGATGATATTCTTCCAGCAGAGCTCTGTCGTGGACAAGGGCATAACTGAGAAGGATATTCCCTTTGGAAAACTCGATACAGCAGTCGGCGCGTTTTTCACAATATTGGTTGCTCTCGGCTGCGTAATTCTCACAGGCACACTACTCTACAAGCCCGGCGGGACAGATATTGAAAGCGCTGCTCAAGTTGCAATTGCGATCATGGGCAGCTATCCGATCGTTGGCTCTGCCCTTGCCATAGGACTCTTCGATGCCGGACTTCTTGGGGCAATATGCATAGCGTTGGCAAGCTAGTGGGCTATGGGCGAGGTTTTTGGATGGGCTCATTCCATCAATCAAAAGATTTCAGAGGCGCCTATGTTCTATGCCTTTTATTTCCTGAGCTTGGTCTTCGCTGGCATAGTTGTACTAACCCCAGGAGCTCCGTTGGTGCTAATAACTCTTTTTGTACAGGTGATAGCTGTCACTCTTCTTCCCGCTGCTCTGGTTTTTCTTCTACTTCTGCTCAACAATGAGGAGATGATGGGGAAATATAAGAATACATTAACACAAAATATTTTGGGCTTCTCGATAGTGCTCATGATAATTATCCTCTCAACACTTTATGCCCTAAGCGTGATCTTTCCGGGGATGTTCCAATGAACGCGAATAAAATAGATGATTGTCAGGTAACAACAAGTATAAAAGACTGCATTGATGACGCATCCGAGAGGGGGCGGTTCAGCTATGAGGCAAGAGGGTGGAAAGGAAAGATAAAAGAGTTCAATAGAAAATACAGCAAGCCACGCCTGAAGATGACGCCTTTGGTAAGGGCTGCACTCCTTGCCCTTAGACTTTATCTGATAATGCTGGTAATTATATTGATATATAAATTTTATACACTTATAAAGTAAATGGGAGGTGGGGATATGAAGGATGAGTCCACGAACAACCAACCTGAAAGCATCTTTTTTTTGAGTGAAGTAATGAATGCAAAAGTCCTCCTCAACGACAAAAAAATAGGAAAGCTGTCGGATCTTATCATAACTAACAAAGATAAGGTAGCTGAGGTCACACACGTCATGGTAAGTCGACCTTTCGGCTATTCCTCATTGATGGTACCATGGGATAACGTCAGCTCATTCAGTGAAAAAGAGATAACTATAGATCTCGATGATGTAGAAAAGTTCGCCTGCAAAATCCCCGAGGGATTTATCCTTCTGAAGGATTACATTCTGGATAAGAAAATCCTGGATCTTGAGGATACGGATGTTGAGGTTGTCTATGATATCAAGATGGTAATGAGGAAGAATAAACTCTATACCACTGACGTGGACCCTTCAAAAAATGCGCGTTTCCGGAGGCTAGGTCTCGATAAATTAGCTAATTTGATTCGCAAGAGAAACGATAAAAGCAAGGATGAACTTATCCCCTGGTCATATGTTCAAGCCCTGTCACCCAACATCGGAAGTTTTACTGGTGACGTAAAGCTAAAGGTTTTAAAGGAGAAACTGAATGATCTCCCACCTGTGGATATCGTTGAGATTCTGGAAGAGCTGGATCATGAACAGAGGTTAACTGTTATCAATCAGCTTGAGGCTGAGCATGCCTCGGATACCTTAGAGGAAATTGGCCCGAATATGCAAAGAGAGATTATTTCCTCTATGAAAAAGGAGACAGTAGCAGACCTGATAGATAGAATGACACCTGGCCAGGCAGCTGACGTACTATCTGTACTGACTTTAGAGGACCGAGCGTCTATAATGAAGCTAATGGACGAGGAAAACCTTGATAAAATAATGTCAATCCTTGAGAAGCGGCAGGATACAATACTCAACCTCACAACGGAGAAATACCTGAAGGCTCAACCTGATGAAACAGTAGAGACTGTACAGGACGAATACCCCAGGAGAGCAAAGGGCAAGGACGAAATAATGTATATTCATGTAACGGACGAGGATAATAAGCTTTTAGGGATAATCGATGTAAAGGAGCTTCTTCAGGCGGATGATGAAGC
>JADGNM010000305.1 GCA_017883485.1 Methanosarcina sp. | reverse complement strand
TAAAGCATCATCATTGACCTCATACGCCAAATATTATGTTTGCAGTGAAATCGATGACAGCTATTGGAGTAACTGTCTAATATGACATAGTCATGCTAGTAAGAAACTAAAATAGAGGATAATAATTTTTATAAAGGAGCCTCACGGATCTTTAGACAGATTTAGAGTCTGAAAAAACCTCAAAAAGCGAGATAAGGAGCCAGACAGGATCCAATAGGGGATGAACAGGGGAAACTTGTTTATTTTAGGTCGAAATTTGTTTTTTCAAACGATCCTTAAATATTCTAAATCATTCGGAAATATTTCATCCAGGTTTCGCAAGATTTTTAAGGAGGAATTTGCGAGCGAGTCTTCAGGAACTTAAAGAAGCCGCCATTAGAGGAATTCAAATTCGTAGTAGATTATTTGGAAAAGTTAAGTGGGGTCTGAAGAAGCAGAGCACTTCAGAACTTAACTTCAAATCTAAGAATAGATGATAAAAATGACTGAAAAAATGCACTACTCAGTGAGGAACAATTCTCCTCTCCTGCTTGAATTTAAAAACGTAACTGTTGTCAGGTGCGGAAAAAAAATCCTTGACTCGGTGTCCCTTTCAATTGAACAGGGAGAGCATGTTGCAATTATTGGGCCTAACGGGTCGGGTAAATCCTCCCTCATCAAGACAATTACAAAAGAATATTACCCTCTTGCAACAGCTGACGGGCTTGTTCTGAAGATAATGGGCAAAGATATCTGGCATGTTTTTGAGCTCAGAAAATTACTGGGAATAATCTCAGGAGATCTTCAGCAGACGTGCTGCCGTCAGATAAGGGTACTGGACGTTGTACTCTCCGGATTTTTCAGCAGCATAGGAATTTACTTTAATCATAATGTTATTCCGGAAATGGATACCAGAGCCAGAGAAATTCTGGAATTCCTTGAAATTTCACATCTTGAAAACAGGTTTATGTGCGAACTCTCCACTGGAGAAGCCAGGCGGGTACTTATTGGAAGAGCCCTTGTGCACGATCCCCATGCCCTTATTTTAGACGAGCCCGCAAACAGCCTTGACCTGAGAGCCCTTTATAGCTTCCGCGAGAGCATCCAGAAAATTGCAAATTCAGGAAAAAGTGTGATCCTGGTCACTCACAATCTTCAGGACATTATCCCCGAAATAAATCGTGTGGTCCTTATAAGAGGAGGAAGAATCTTCAAGAATGGGAAAAAGGGAGATATCCTGACAGATGCCAATCTCTCAGAACTTTTCTCTCTCCCAGTAAAAGTCCTGGAAAAGGGAGGATACTATCAGGCATTGGTCTGACCCGAGTTGCGCCAGTCGAGTTGCGCCAGTCGAGTTGCGCCAGTCGAGTTGCGGCTCGACGATGCGCTGTCCGTTTCGCTCGCTTAGCTCGCTCAAGCGGACTAATCTTATGGGCAAAAAAGATTATATCCGGAATACAATATTCCAACTATAAAAATAATGATGAGGCGGCAGATTGGTGTGCAACCTTCATGTGTCTCAGGTTCCGATTTTAACCGGGTTCAGGATTTTTTTCAGGGTGGAGATTGCAGAGAGGGCGGCAAGGTAGCTGGTTTTCGGGTTTTCCGGGGAAGGGAGATTTTCAACTCTTGTGAAAAATTTGCCGAATTCACCCTCTACGGTGATCTCATGCACGTTTCTGGAAAGAGCAGGGTCGGCAATTATTCTCACATTCGTCCGCTCAAAGCCTATGCCTGCGAGGCTTATTGTGGCTGCCACATTTACATTTGCGGGAAAGGCTTTGACAGCCTCAGAGGCAGGTCCTTCAAAAATAACGGTTTCTCGTTCTATCTTTCCAAGCTCAATTCCTTTGCATGTGACATAAGAAGCTCCTGCAAGCCCTGAAGGAGGCTTCCTGGTAGTCAGGGTAACTGACGATATTTCCCCGGCTGATGCGGAATTTATTCCATCTATACCGACGACAGCCCCCGAAGGGAAATAGAGCTTGCAGTTATTCTGCTTAGCAAGCCTGAAGACTTTTTTCCTGAGTTCTTCGTCTACAAGAGCCCCTACACTCAGAACCATCACATCACATCCTGCTTCAAGAGCTCGTGGTACGATGAACCTGACAGCGTTTTGAGAGGCGCTCTCTATAAGAAGGTCCACACTGCGCAGCAGTTCTTCTATTTTCATGCAGGCAGGACTGCTCCTTTTCAGGGAGGCTGCAAGTTCAAGGGATTTTTTTTCCGAAGTGTCGCAAAGAGCAGACAACTCCGCATCTACAGTTCCATTGTCTATGGCCCTGGAAATCTGTCCGCCAATAAATCCGCAACCGATGATGCCTATTTTCAGTATTCCATACTCCTAACAACAGTCAATATATTTTTTTAACGTTCAGTCTATTTCGATTTACGTTTTAATGTCATCTTCACAAGCTCGAAGTCAGGGTACCTTAGTCTTTTATCCTTCTTTAAATCTTCTGTAGTTGAAATTTTTATTTCCTTTATCAGCTGAGTAGAGAAACAGACGTACATCTTATAAATTCGGGCAACATAAAGTAGCGGGGTAAAATCATGCTTATCAAAGAGGTTGAAAGCTTTCTGGATGAAGATCTGGGATATGATGACGTTTCATGCACTATTGTGCCCGACAGGTCTGTAGAAGCTGTTATTTTCACAAAAGAAGACTGTATTGTTGCCGGGATTAAAGAGGCCGGATCAATTTTTTGTTACCTTGGGATTCAGGCTGAGACCGCACTTAAAGATGGGGATCGTCTCAAAGAAGGAGATATTATTTTCAGGCTAAAGGGAGGAGCCGTATCCATTCTCAGGGCAGAAAGGCTTACCCTGAACTTCCTCGGGCACCTGAGCGGGATTGCATCACTCACCCGGGCCTGCGTGGATATTGTAAGACAACATTCAGAAACTACAAGGATAGCATGTACACGAAAAACAACTCCAGGTATAAGGAAGTTCGAAAAACTGGCAGTAGCAGCAGGCGGAGGAGACACTCACAGGTTCAACCTTTCGGACTCGGTCATGATTAAAGACAACCACATTAAACTGATGGGCATTAAAGCTGCAATCGAGGCAGCCAGAAAAACCAGTTTCACCCGAAAAATAGAAGTCGAAGTGGAATCTGCAGAGGATGCCGTACTTGCCGCAAAGCTTAGGGCTGACATTATCATGCTGGATAATATGCAGCCTGATACGGTCATTGAAACTCTCGGAGCACTTAAAGAAAAAGGGCTCAGGGATTCGGTTATCGTTGAGGCTTCCGGAGGGATTTTCCAGGCAAATCTCGAAGGTTATGCAAAAACAGGAGTAGATGTCATATCTATGGGTTCCCTTATCCATAAATCAAGATGGATAGATATCAGCCTGGAAATTACTTTCTAAGCTGCAACTTGTAGCCTATCGAAAAGTGTTGGGTTGTGGTAGGAGTTATAAAATTGTGAGCATAGAATCTCTATATTTTCCTCAAACTAGCTCATGTACTTGTTTTTTGGAATTATAGACTACTTGAAGCCCATTCAGTCATTTGAAACTAATGATTTAATTTAAAAAAATTATAACTTGAATCTATGGATTTTCTTTTTTGACATAAAACAAGTAATGAAAATAATAAGTTTAAAATTTAATCTGATAATGGTAGTAGTTCAAATGGAAAAAAATCGAGTAAAATTAACTCAGTTCCGGGTTTTGAATTATTGGGGAGCTTGACTTGCCTATACGGCGGCTGGAAGCTTAGAAAAAAGTAACGCAAGAACGAATCACATCTTGAAATAGAGTTTGGTAAACTGAGAATCAAGGGTTCTGCAGAATACACATTACGTTGTGTATATGTCTACTATTAGATAAAGCAGGTCACAACATTTTTCGGATAGGCTCTTAATGCAAAAAACGTAAAAAGGAATAAAGAAAGTAATAAACAGTAATTTGTAACTATTCAGGGTATAGTTAGCGGCGTTCCTTGAAGCGCTGCTCGAATCCCCTCTAAAACAGGCAAACTATTCTTTCTGATTGTGGAAATG
>JADGNM010000304.1 GCA_017883485.1 Methanosarcina sp. | reverse complement strand
ATTTTGATCGATTTTATCACTAACTCTATCGATTTTATTTCCGAGGTTTGAGTTCATTTCTCTCATATATCTCACGGCTGCGTCCATTCTTTCATATGTGGCCGCAGTCAGGTCTTCGTCTCTGATAACCTCAAAAGTTTTATACTCGCCTGTTGGCTTTTTATAGGTCACGTCAATATTTTCGACGCGAATGGGATATTGCGCGATGTTAACTCTGTCAAGCAATTCACTAATAAAGTCCTCTCGACCTTCACAGACAACCTGAACAGTTCCATCCTCAAGGTTTTTAACATATCCGTTAAGATTCAAATCAAAAGCAATCTCATCAATGAAATCCCTGAAACCCGCTTTTTGGACTCGACCGTAGATTATGATCTCTGCACATTTCTCCATCGTACCTATTTTTTTCTTGAAAGAATATATAACTTGTTCTCATTCCCGAATTGCGCTTCCCGAGTTTCGCTTCCCGAGTTTCGCTTCCCGAATTGCGCTTCGGGAGCACGCGGTCCTTTTCGGTCGCTGCGCTCCCTCAAGGGACTTAATTTCAATACTTCTATTTTATTTTTTGCCAGCTCCCTTCCTCAGTAACAAATGTACAAACTTGCTAAATTATTTGCCCTAATTTTTGCATGATTCCGGCCGGCTCGCGCCGCGGTTCGGCGGCTTCGCACGCTTCGAACCTTCGGGCTCGCGGAGATTATTTCCACTTCTAGCACAATGGTAAAGTAGTAAAGTCGAAAGTCGTTACAATGTCCTCAGAACACGGAAGCCGAGGTCGCCATCGCGGTCGTCGGGGTCGCTCTTGAGGCGGAGCGCTGACCGGCAGTACCTGGCATCGCGGTGCCAGCTGCCGCCCCGGTAAACACGGTGAGAGCTACTTCCACTATCCCATGCACTCCCATCAGAAGGAGCAACACTATAGCTGTCATGATATTTATCCTGACACCATTCCCAGACATTCCCATGCATATCATAAAGACCCCAGGGATTAGGCTTCTTCAGGCCAACTGAATGAGTTTCAGAACCTGCGTTTTCACCGTACCATGCGTAATCCCCAAGTTTAGACTTATCATCCCCAAAGGAATATCGGGTTTTCGTCCCAGCTCTGCAAGCGTATTCCCATTCAGCTTCAAAAGGCAAACGGTATTTATCTGTCTTTTCTAGATGATTGAGTTTTTTGATGAATTCCTGAGCATCATTCCATGAGACGCTTTCTACAGGTCTGTCTTCACCTTTTAACTGAGAAGGATTGTTGCCCATTACAGCAATCCACTGCTTCTGAGTAACGGGATATTTGCCCATATAAAAAGGATTTTTAATAGTTACTTTTTGAACAGGACCTTCGTCATCAAACCTGTCTATCTCACTTTCTGGGGATCCCATCATGAACTCTCCAGCAGCGATCAAAACAAACTCACCTGCTAGGCCAGAATTTAGTTCTTTGCCATAATTTTTTTGGAGACTGTTTTTCGTATCTTCGTCCCACTTGCCAATTTCCCAATTGCTACCTTCTAAGTTATCCAGTGTTACATTATTAATAATACTGTTTCTGAAATCTGTATCTTGATTGAACTTGGCATATTTAAGGTTGGCATTAGATAGGTCGGTTCCTTCTAATATGGTTCCACTCAAATTGGCACTCATAAGTCCAGCATTAGTCAAATTAGCTCCCGACAAATCAGCCCCTTCTAAATGTGCATCAAATAATTCGGCATCGTTTAGTCTCGCGTTTTTGAGGTTCGTTCCATTTAGATTCGCATACCATAATTTTGCAAGTCTAAAATCAGCACTCTCTAAAATGGCGTTGTTTAATTTTGCATAGTTTAATTTTGTACGTGTGAATTTTGGACTTTCAATCGTAACTCCTTCAAGATTAACAGACGTCATATCAGCTTTTGAAAAATTGGGATTTTTCGGGAACTCGATTCTTCTTAAGTCTAAACCTGACATATTTTTGCCTATAAACTCTTTCTTACCGCTAATGAGCGCATTTATTATTTCTTTAATACTAATTGGAGCATCTTCTCCGTCTGATTTTTTCTCAGAATCTCTTCGTGATTTTGTTTCTTCTAAGATTTCTTTCTCTTCAGGTTCTTTCTCTTGTGCACTCGGTGTTTTTTCCGTTTTTTCAGTTCTTTTTGTGGATTCCTCGATAGCAGAAGTAACTCGCCCAAAATAAATTATTTTATTAATGATTTTTTGAACCTCAATTTCATCATGCTGAAGAAAAATTTCAGAAAAAGGAAATTCTCTTATCAAGATCTGCAATGAACTCTTTCCCTTTACTAATTCCTGCAACTTTTCTTTTCCTAAAAAATTTATAAGGTCGTTTTCAATATTCAGATATTCTTGCTTGTTTTCGTCATTTTTTTGATCTATAGTTATGTATTTGTGTATCCACAATAAAACCTCGGGTTTATTTGATATAACCATCCTTAATTCTGGGTACTCTTGGCTTATTATCGCCTATTCAACAATCATTAATTTCTTTAATTTATACAGATCTTGAGTTTCTTCTGATTCTGATATCTCAGATTGAATATCTGGAATCGAAGCATCTATATTAAGTTGAAGTTCTATGACATTGAGAAGGCGTTTTATTTTCCGAGGATTCATTTCAATAGCATTTTTCGCAATTATCTTGTCCAAGTATTCTTTATATAATTCGTTTACATCTCTTTTGACAAAATTCCCCATATCATCTGAACTAATAGGTGGCAGGTTGAAACCGAGTTGAATTATTTTTTCGAGATAGTTGTCTCCTGTGATACCAAGATACCCATATTTAGTTTCAATTATCTTAGAAACTATACGCCTGTCAATACCTAAAATAAATATACAATTTTTAACATCCAAAAAAAGATTTATCGATTGCAGAATCTCTAGTATTTTATCCAATGGACACCGATCAAGGTCGTCTATAAAAATTACGACTCTTTCATTATTTTTACCGTAATATTCTCCTATGATTTTCTCAAAGCTACGCTGAAATTCTTCAACTAGTTGGATCTGTTTTATATGAATGTGCTTTTTATTAACTGATACTGTATCTAATAGCTCACTAAAAGCATCATCTTTTCCAAAAAAATCAGTGAATACTCCTCCCATCGGTACAGGAAAGCCTGATTTGATGCCAAGTTTTATAGTTCCTTTAACCAACTTGCTGGGTTTAAATTCTATATCAAAAGGTTCTTCCCGATCAATATCCTGGTAAAGACTTCCCTGAAGGTCTTCGATACTTTGGTTTAGATTTTCATCGAAATATGCTTCTATTAATAATTGTTTATTAAGACGAGAAAGTTCTCTCCAATTTAAGTTTTTCTTTTCTAGCAATTTTCTCGTTTCCTTAGTCAATTTAACGTTTTTATATAATTCTTTATTGTAAAGAATAGGTCGCTTTATCAGGTGGTTAAGCTCATTAACTAAAGAATTTTGATGTTTAGTAAAAGGAAGATCGATATTTAATTCGTAAAGATCTAATAAATCATTGAAATTTTTGGAAAAGTTCTTCTTTAATTCGCAGGATAAAGGGTTATTATTGTCACAAAGTTTGAAGAACAAGTCATTTGGATTTAAAATATCTTCCTTGCTAATTTTATACCCAAACAGATATTCATTTAAACGTTTTGTTAAAACTAATATTTTATCTGAAAATTTGGAATAATTCTCATCATTTTTTAAATTGCTTATATCTGTTACTTCAATCTTCAAATCTTCAAGAATTCTCATCAAGAATTCACGCCAAAGTTCCTCTTTTTGCTCATATTTCCATGCATTAAACCAGATTGTTTTCACAGAATATTTTTCTGATTTTTTGTTTAGCTCCTTTTTGTCAATAGCAGTTACAAATTCCCCATTTCAGCAGTTACAAATTCCCCAAATCTCAATCCTTGAGAAAAGTTGAGGATTGCAAATATGCTGAATACGGAGGAATGGTTGTTGATAAAAGAGTTATATTATCAAGGCTTTAACAAAAGTGAAATTGCCAGAATAACAGGTTTTGACAGGAAA
>JADGNM010000303.1 GCA_017883485.1 Methanosarcina sp. | reverse complement strand
ACTATTTGTAAAAATAATCGCCATCTAAAAAGGCAAGAATCACTAAATCAACCAAATTCAATGAAAAATTTAAAGGGGGGGGTCGGAATGTAAAATTAATTACAACCGAAGTTAGATTTCTTTTCAGGCATGTGGGAAATGTACACAAATCGTATTCAGGTGGATACTTCGAAGACCATCATACTGTATGTTTAATAAGTGCAAGTGGTATTGCACGACCAAGGAATGAAGTAAAATACGTGGACTATTATTCTACAGATTCAGGATTTAGGATTTCCAAAACAACAAAAGAAATAATAGATAGATTTTACGAGTTTAAAAAAACGGTGATCTGAGATCTGTAATCATATACAGATACAGTATCAATAAACAATCTAACTAAGAAGTTTAAAAATTAGGAAATAACGATTTACAAGTATTCAGATTTCAAAAAGAAACCAGATTCCCTGGTTTCATTTTCCTTTCAAATACTCATCAATCGCCCTCGCCGCTTTTTTACCTGCACCCATCGCGCTGATCACAGTTGCAGCACCTGTTACCACGTCTCCGCCTGCAAAGACTCCGCACTTGGAGGTTGCTCCGGTATCCTCATCTGCGACTACGGTGCCCCTTTTGCTCTGTTCAAGGCCTTCAGAGCCCTTGAAAATAATGGGGTTAGGGGATGTGCCTATGGCGATAACTACGACATCTGCAGGGATTGTAAATTCCGAGCCTTCAACAGGGACAGGGCTTCTCCTGCCGGATTCATCAGGCTCGCCGAGTTCCATTTTGATGCATTCGACGGCTTTGACGTTATATTTCTCATCGCCGAGGATGCGGACAGGGTTTGTAAGGAGCCTGAAGATTATACCTTCTTCTTTTGCGTGCTCGATTTCTTCCCTGCGGGCAGGCATTTCTTCTTCTCCGCGGCGGTAGACTATGCTGACCTCGTCGGCGCCCAGGCGGAGAGCAGAGCGGGCTGCATCCATTGCTACATTTCCACCTCCGACGACTACCACATGCTTTCCGTGCCTGACCCTGGTGTCATATGCAGGGTCATAGGCTTTCATGAGGTTTACGCGGGTCAGGAATTCGTTTGCAGAGTACACGCCGCTGAAATTTTCGCCCGGAATTCCCATGAAGCCTGGGAGGCCTGCGCCAGTGCCTAAGAAAACGGCATCGAATTCGTCACAGAGCTCGTCTAAGGTTTTAATCCTTCCGATTATATAATTTGGCTTGAATTCGACTCCCAGCTGTTTGATATAATCAATTTCCTGCCTTACGATTTCTTTTGGCAGCCTGAATTCGGGGATGCCGTAACTGAGAACTCCTCCGGTTTTATGCAGGGACTCAAAAACCGTGACTTTGTGCCCCAGCTTTGCGAGGTCTGCGGCGGCAGTAAGTCCTGCAGGCCCTGAGCCAACAACAACTACCGTTTTTCCTGTTGATTTAGGGATTTCAGGAACCCTTACATCTTTCTCGCGCTCGTAATCGGCACAGAACCGTTCAAGCCTTCCGATTGCGACAGGCTGCCCTTTCTTTCCGAGTACGCAGAGGGCTTCACACTGGGTCTCCTGGGGGCAGACGCGGCCGCAGATGGCAGGAAGGGTATTAGTGGCTTTAATATTCTCGATTGCGCCTGCAAAGTCTTCTTCGCAGATTAACTTGATAAAACCGGGAATATCCACATTCACAGGACAGCCTTCGACGCACTCAGGCTCTTTGCAGGCAAGGCAGCGGGAAGCTTCGAAAAGAGCGTCTTCTTTTTTGTATCCGAGAGCTACTTCATTAAAGTTCTTCCTGCGCTCTGCCGCAGACTGTTCGGGCATAGGGGTTCTTTCTTTCTTTGCTTTCCCGGTTTTTTCTTCTTTTAAGTCTTGCATTTTTCATCCCCTCCTTTTAGTGCAGTCCGCACCTGCATTCCTCTTCATACTTTTCTGCGGCTATTATCTCTTCTCCGCGGTACATTGCAAGCTTGTTCATGAGTTCTATGAAGTCAACCTTCCGTGCATCAAATTCAGGCCCGTCAACGCAGGTAAATCTAGTTTTTCCGCCAACCGTAACCCTGCAGCCCCCACACATCCCGGTGCCGTCCACCATAATGGAGTTCAGGCTGACCAGGATCTCGACATCATAGGGCGAAGCTACACCTGCTCCTACCTTCATCATGATCGGCGGCCCGATAATTACGACCCTTACAACCTTTTCTCCGCTGTCCAGGATCTTTTTCATGATATCGGTTACAAACCCGTGGTGCCCTTTTGACCCATCGTCGGTTGCAATGTACAGCTCGGAACTGGCTTTCCTCATTTCGTCTTCCAGGATGAGAAGATCCTTGTTCCGGGCTCCGATTACCGAGATTACCCGGTTGCCTGCCTCTGTATAAGATATTGCCTGGGGATATAACGGGGCAACTCCTATTCCTCCTCCTACGAGGATAATAGTGCCCAGCTTTCTGATATCAGAAGGAGTTCCCAGGGGCCCGACAAAATCTTCCAGAGACTCGCCTGCGGAAAGCTTTGCAAGCTGCTTTGTGGTCTTGCCCATCTCCTGAAAAATTACGGTTACCGTACCTTTTTCTTTTTCAAAATCAGCAATCGTGAGGGGAATCCTTTCCCCCAATTCATTAATTCTGAGAATTATGAACTGTCCGGCTTTTGCAGCCTTTGCGACGTCAGGGGCATCTACAACCATTCTGTGCACCGACGGAGCGATTTCTTCTTTTTCAAGTATTCTATATGCCATGGGATCACATTTTCCTGAGTAAAAGCATAAATTTGAGAGATAATTCGAGAAATTTGACGGTGGCAGTTTTATACGGTTTTTTATTCGCGCGCGTTTCCCGCCTGGACTTTCCCTAATACTGGTTAATGGGATATATATCCTCCCAGATAATTTTATTTATTTTATCGATTTTGGATTTTTGTTGAATTCCAAATGCCGCTCTTTCAATATCTCTTCTTAAAATGTATCTAACTCTTTTTAATTCTTTTGCCATGGATACAGTATTTGCAACTGTTCAGGCACTCACAAATAAGCTAATGATAACGATTTTAATATTTCGAAGAAGCATAATTAGCAACCAGAGAAAAATTAATAAAAACAATCAGTAGCCAACAGTCAAAGAAACGTGCTTAAAAAAATATACCAATAAATCTTTGTTATGTTGGTTACAGACTGTGTTTTTCTACTGGCTAAAGAGTTACCAATAATTTAATAAAGCAGGCGGCATAATAAATTTATGGGTAAGCCCCAAAATCATTTGATTAAGGAGCTGAATTAGCAAAAGGGGGAATATGCAGAACTAGCGCAAACAATAGCCAGATCTGAATATAAAGATTAAAAGGCTAAATTTTTTACTGGAAGGAAATTCGTCAACTAAATTTATATTCGAGAGCGGGATTTTCTTTCTTGTAGCCGCACAAAGAGAGCAATTTAAATAAAAGAGGTACTATAAATAATATAAGGAGTTGGACAAATGCCTGAAGAACGAAGAGAAGGAGAAAAAGGAGAGACTCTGAAGAAGACAGAAGAAGGAGAAGTAGCTGAAGTCGAGCTTATCCACCCTACCGAAGCACGGGGTGGAAAGAAAAGATCGCTCCTTGATACATGCAAATAATCTAACTTATTTTTACTTTTTTACTTTTTTTGCTGGATGAATTAAACCCTGACACGGAAGGAAGTGGATGGGATCGTCTATGGTACAGATAACCTAAAAACTAGGCAGTGTAGCGAATTTGCTGTAAATTTAAAGTCATATTTTAGCGTACTATATGTAATTTTGTTCTCCCGTTATGGAATTATCTACCTAATAACTTCTTGATATTTGTGATTTTACAGAAAAATCGGCATACTGCCAAAAACTATCAAGAAATAAGACTATTTTCAGGGCTCTTTTTCTTAGAATCGCACCACGTAAAACAAGGCTCTTATTTTTTCAGCAATTCCCGTTTTGAACAAAAACACATACAATAGACGGTTAAAAATTATAATAGTTCGTAATCATTTTAGTACACTGTTATATTTACAGTATAC
>JADGNM010000302.1 GCA_017883485.1 Methanosarcina sp. | reverse complement strand
ATTTGACTATTGGACATTTTATTAACCTTATATCAACAAAATGACCTTTTAGTATAGCATAGTGGTACAAGAGTGCCAGGGTTCGAAATGTGCATTGGAAGTGAAATTTTTTTAAATTTCTCAAATTATTTACTAATTAATTTAAATGGCTGAGTTAATGCTCCTATAAGCTTTCAATTCTCCTTATAATTTTTATAATGGGTTTTTAAGTTATTTTATATTGAGGACTAAAAGTGAACTAAAACTCAAATGGGGCAACCAATAGTTGAAATTATCTTTAAAGTGGAATAAAAGTTCCAACCGCATTCGAAAATGAGATTTAGTCCGATCTTAAAAAAAATGGGGCAACTAATATTGAAAATGGGTGGACTAAAAATATCCTGTTTTTCACTATTCCCAGCCCTCCAGTCCCTGTTTCAAGCATGCTTCAAAGCCTCCATAGGGCTCATCTTCGAAGCTCTATACGCAGGATAAAGCCCTGAAAGAGCCCCTATCAGCAAAGCAAAAACATGGCAATTACTGGGAGCCTTGGAGTTATCAGAAAAAGCATGATCCTTGTTTTAACAAGCCAGGCATTCATCGCATAGACTGCTCCGATCCCCACCAGAATTCCGAGGATCCCGCCGAAGAGGCCCATGCATGAGGATTCTCCAAGAGTCAGAAGCAGAATGTCCCGGGTTTCGGCGCCAATTGCCCGCAAAATCCCAAATTCCCTGGTTCTTTCGGCAACGGACATAAGCATGGTATTCATTACGCAGAGCCCGCCTATGATGGCTGCAAGGAGGCCGGAGCTGATGGTTATTACGCTGAAGATCATAAAGGACTGCCTTGCCTGCACTGCAAGTTCTCCGGGAGAAAGCGTGCTTGTGCCTTTTACGCTGAGTTCGATGCGTTTGGAGAGCATTTCAGCGTCCACCCGCTCATCGGGCACGGCAAAGATATAGGATACTGAATTGCCTACGTTGTAGAGACGCTGGACGGTTTTAAGGGGAACAATTACGGCATTATCAAAAATCGAGCCCGTGTAATCGAGGATTCCTACAACGGTAAAATATTTGTCGTGAATTTTAAATTTGCTGCCTACCTGGAGTTCGTACTCCCTTTTTATATTATTTCCTACAACCACCTGGTAGGAATCGCCTGGAGTGAGGAAACGGCCTGCTTTTAGCTCTACGGGATAAAGGGCAACGCTTGATTTTTCCGGAGGAACGCCAAGGACCTGTTTTCCGCTCATGCCCATCTTGTCTTCATCAAAAGTGGTCATTAAAATCCCGTAGGCATCTTTTACTCCTGCAACCCTGAGCACGTCGCTTACTTTATCATCCCTGAGCCCCCCTCCGAAAACTCCGCTTTCGGCAAAGACCCGGATCTTGTCGCTGGTTACACTCATGGAACGCTCAAAAGTCTGGTGAAAATTTTCGGACATCGCTCCCATGACTATAACCGCAAAAATCCCGAGGGCGATCCCGCAGACTGTCAGCGCACTCCTTACTTTCCTGTTAGTTATATTTCGGATGATGAGGTCAAGCATAATGATCCCGCATCGAATTATAAATTTGAATTGCACATTTTCCAGCGTCTTCAAGATTTCATTCCTTTCTTCATGATTTCATTCCTTTCTTCATGATTTCATTCTTTTTTCTTCCAGGAAAAATACTCAGGGACAGGAAAACTTCAAGAGTTGAGAGAAAATCAAAGGCCGGAGATTTCTCTGCTGGGGTTACTTCGGCTACTGGTTCAATAACTCGCAGGACTGTCTCATAGCTGTCGAGTACTTCTCCTTCCAGATCTACAGCATAGATCTTTACATTATAATCTCCCTTTGGGATTCCCTGCCAAATTATTCCTAAAGTATCTTCCTTTCCGAATGTCAGCATGTCTGCAGTTTCTTCGTATATTTTCACGTTACCCGTTTTAGGTGTCAGCACAACCTTTATAACGCCGTCAAAAGGCACCTGGGATTTTCCAACGATAGTGACACTTGCCCCGTATTCATCCACGCGGACGTCCTTGTCAACGATTTCTACTTTTTCTTCTGCTTTGAAATCCGATCTGTAGGCTTAGTAATATCAGGAGCGTGGGAATGAACTTTCAGGAGAGCCGTGTAGTTCCTGCCTTTTTCCAGGAGGAAGGGCCAGTAAATCGGTTTGTAGTAAGCGTCAGTTAAAGGGACATTCTCCTGACTTTCGGAATATACGACTTCAGTACCCGCGAGGAGCTTCAGGTTAAGGTCTATTACGCTGGGCTCAGGTACCTTTACGGATCTGAGACCTGTACTGAGATCGGTAGAGCTTGTAAGGGTTATCAGTGCAGAAGCTTTTTCCGAATCTGCAGAAAAGTCTACAAGCTTGAATTTTGAGAGGACAGGACTTCGGTAGGAAAATGAAAGATTTCTCGAATCAAGGACTTCACTGACGTTCTTTACAGAAAGCTGTGCTCTATAAGACTCTTTGTCTTTTCCAAAATCTTCTTTAAGACTCCAGAACACAACCTTTGTGATTTCCTGTCCCTCCTCTACATGATTCAGAAAAAAAGTTTCAGATTTAAGAATCTTATTTTCGGAACTTAAAGTAAAGACCAGAGAAACGTTTTCAAGAGGCTGTTCAAATCGAACTGTTGCTTCAGAGAGATTATTATCCGAGAAAAAATCAATGATAGAGGCATTCCCGTACCCTTGAGCTGCTTCATTTGACAGTGCTGAAACGGAATTGATCTGAATGCATAAAATAGTCAGGAATACAATTATAGGGACAAAACGGATAGGAACAAAGCGGGAAATTGATCCTGTAATTGATCCTGCAATTGATCCTGTACATTTAAAGCAATTATTTTTTTCCGGCAGACCCAAACCCAGATCCTCCTCCCTTTCAAAAACTGCTGGGAACCTAAGCAGGCAGTCCGGTCTGGTTCTTCGCAATAGGAATGTATGTCGGTACCTGTATGTTTAAGTTTTCACCTTTGGGAGGAAAGACTTTCAAGTACTTCCTCGAAGATGGGTGGTAGAGCATACTTTTGAATTGCTGGGTCTCATTGACGTTTGAGTAAAGATTACGTAGGATTGACAGAATCCAGTCAAGCATTCATATACGCTGCTATGATAAACATAATGATTAGACGACCGGGTCGGATCAAATCTTTAAGCAAATGAGAAAAATATAATATTCAGACAGCCTCTTAGGTGCTCAGGCATCAGGAAGTATGAAAGGTATTTTCAGGACCGAAAAATTTTATTTCAACGCTATTCGGGTCTAAGGATGAAGACATTGCCATGTAGAAGTGTCGGATTTGTATTCGTTTACCTTATACTCCAAACTACTATATAGTTAAGGATGCTAAATACGTAAAAAGATTTAATCTAAAAACTATATCCGGATAACTCTTAAGATCTGTTTTATATATTGCTAAACGACATATATTCATATAATTTGTGTAAAATATTAGATATAACTGTGTTTAAAAAAAGAAAAGTGGGATTGTAAATATGGATGATCTTTGGGGAGTATTGGAAGGACAAAAGATTGCTTATTTTTCCATGGAAATAGGAATTCGAAGTGAAATCCCTACCTATGCTGGAGGAATGGGCTTGCTTGCAGGAGATATTATCCGCTCGGCTTCGGACCTTAATGTTCCGCTTGTGGCAGTAACGCTGGTGAGTAATAAAGGCTATTTCAGGCAGGTTCTTGATCCTTCCGGAAATCAGATAGAGCATACTGATGAGTGGAATCCTGCACGTTTAATGACCCTTCTTGCAGAACAGGTAAGTGTGAAAATTCAGAACAAAGATGTTAAAGTCAGGGCCTGGCTCTATACATGTAAAAGCCTTACTGGAGGCAGCGTGCCCATCATTTTCCTTGATACTGATATTGAAGGAAACGAATGGGAAGATCGCAGGATTACGGATTTTCTCTACGGAGGCGATGTGCGACGAGAAGCTATAACATGGTGCGACAAGAAGTTATAAATCGTATTGCATAGACGCTATCCCTTCTGTTTGGGATAATCCTACTAAGACATGTGT
>JADGNM010000026.1 GCA_017883485.1 Methanosarcina sp. | reverse complement strand
TCTTCAAGATCAGAATCTAATTTCACCTTAGGAACTAGGGGCAGAGCTTAGGGACTCGCTTTCACAAGAAAGGGGAATGAACTAAGAAGCCCCTTCCTCACCATCCGGCAGGGAGGGGTAGTTCACGTTCCCTGAAAGAAAGCACTCCATCGTAAACTCCCTGAAGCAAAGCATCAATAGTGGAGACCTGATAGAGGATATCATTTCCGGTACCAGAAAAGTCGGAAGTTGAGTTTAGACTGCTTTTGAGCTCGCCGGAAAGCTTACTTGGGGATTCCATGCAGCCGGAAAGAAGAATAGACAATAATACTAAAAAAATAACCAACAAACTTTTTTTAATCATTTATATCCCTTATGTTTTATCCCTTATGAATACTTATCAAAGATTTTCGTATTTAATACTTTCTAAATATTTTATTGAGATCTATAGGTACAGTGGCAAATATTTATAAAACATGAGGTAGACTAATAATGTAGTAAAAGGGGAATCAGGTATGAATGTATTCTTTGAGGAGCTTGTAGAGAGGGCACAATACTATGAGCGGTTTGATTTTGTAAACAAAAACGAGAAAATTCAAACCATATTCAGAAAGAACAAAGAAGCCCGAATGGTAGAAACAATAATCGAATGTTAACTTATTAATGTTAGCTTATAAAGTAACCTAAAAAAGGATAAGTGTTAAGTTAAATGAATTTGAGGCAACAAAAACGTTGCCTCCGAATTGTTTTTTTATTGTATTTATATATCAAAGTTTTTATTGTCTTTTTTTCAGCTTACTCCTGCATCAGTGAATTTTTCACATATTCCGCAACTGCATTCCCGACTTCGATTGTGCTGGATTTAGCTCCCAGATCAGGAGTAATGATCTTCTTCTGAAGCACTTCGGCTATTGCATCATCAATAACCTGAGAACGTGTTTCTCCCATCCATTCCAGCAGCATCTTCACGCAGAGGATTGTAGCAATCGGGTTTGCAATTCCCTTTCCTGCAATATCGGGTGCACTGCCGTGTACGGGCTCGAAAAAGGCATATTTTTCTCCTATATTGGCGCTGGGGACAAGGCCGAGGCTTCCTACAAGGGCTGCACACATGTCACTTAAAATATCCCCGAAGAGGTTTGTTGTAACTATAACGTCGTATTTCTCAGGGTGCATCATAAGACTGTAAGCCATCGAATCAACCAGCATATCGCTGTAATCGATGCCGTGGGCACTGGCAGTCTGCCTGCAAACATCAAGGAAGAGCTTATCGGATTTCAAAACATTGGATTTATGGACAATAGTCAATTTGTTTTTTCTTTTTTTTGCGAGTTTGCATGCGCAGGCTGCAATCCTCTCAGAACCTTTCCGTGTGATGATTCTTTTTGTCCATGAAATGTCGGGTCCTACCTCCTCAATCCCTGAGTACAGCCCTTCGGTGTTTTCCCTGACAATAACTAAATTAAAATCGCTCCGTCCGGTAATACCAATTACACCTGGAAGGGGTTTTATAGGCCTTATATTGGCATACAGGTTCAATTCCTTTCGGATTGTCAGGAGCACGCTTTTGTAATTGGGATCAGGCACTGTGGTGATTGCTCCAAAAAGGACTGCATCGCACCTCTTTATGGTTTTGAGATCTTTACCTGACATTGCAGTGCCCGTCTTCTCCCACCGGGCATAGCCCAGTTCGAGCGGCACTTTCTCAATATCGAGTCCAAAAGCATCAAGAACCTTGACAGCTTCAGGGATTACTTCCCTGCCAATCCCGTCACCTTCAATTACAGCCAGCTTCATGTTAACTGCATCTATGGCTTGAGGTATATGAATATTCTGTAACTTTTTCAGATACTGGACGGATTTTTATATCCAGCTGTGTTCGGCAAGGATTTTTATACCAAGCCCTATGAGGATCAAACCACCAAGAATTTCGACTTCGTTCCCAAAAAAGTGACCTATCCTATATCCAAGTATCGCTCCCCAAAAAGACATAAAAAAGGTCACACCGCCTATAATTACCGCAGGCTCAAGAACAGGCGTCTTGAGAAATGCAAAACTGATTCCTACAGCAAGGGCATCTATGCTTGTTGCAACTGCGAGCATAAAAAGCATCCGATAACTGAGGGAACCAGCTCTTCCGTCCGGGTTCCCATAAAAAGCTTCATAAATCATTTTGATCCCAATAAAAGCCAGAAGCCCAAAGGCAATCCACGGAGCATAGACTGAAACATAGCCTTGAACCATGTTTCCTCCAAACCAGCCCAGTATGGGCATAAGAGCCTGAAAGCCCCCGAAAAAGAAACCCAGCTTAAGGGCATCATTTACCCTGAAAGGCCTTATCATGGTGCCGCTGGACATGGAGACTGCAAAAGCGTCCATTGAAAGTCCTAGGCCTAAAAGGAAATCGGTTAAAAAAGACATTGAATAATACTCCACTCTCTTTTACAATGAAATTTTTTGGGATAATCGAAACATTAGCGCATGAAACCGTCTGAGAACCAGAGCCTTTATCGTACTTTTTGCCTTGACCCTGGTATTGATGATCACATAACAAGTGCATCAGATTTAAAAATATGTGTTATATGATCGAATACCGATAGAATGGTACAAAAATCTAATACTTACTGAAGGAAGTAGTAGTGCCAGAAGATGAATTGATGAGAGGGGTCAAGATTAAAAATTTGATCTAAAATAGGAGGTTTGAGCTGAGACTTACCACGCCAAATGAAGAGCAAATTGGAGTGCTGGGACCTAAAAAAACATGTTAATTCTGAACACGAAAAAGAGACAACAGAGAAGCTTTTAAGCTTCAAAGTTCAGTCCCGATTTTCAAGTGTTTGGAAGCCTGCCTGCCAGCTTCCTGGACAATTTCGGCTCTAAGGATCTCGAGATAAGACCTTGATTCTGAAAGTACCCTGATGCTATTGTTTAGCTTGGCTAAAAGTTCTATCTGGGCATCAAGCTCTTCGCTATTTCCCGCTTCAGGAACTTCTTCAATTGGTAAAGATTCGCCTTGTAGTTCAATAGCGAAAAGCACATTATTTATCATTAGATCGAATTTTGAAATGCTTTTGTCAAGTACTACACTATGGTGGGTTTCCTGGTCCTCAAAACTCAGAAATTCTCCTGAGAAGTCGTTTATACCTGCTTCGGTTGTATTATGAATTGATTTTTTGAGTTGTTCAAGTATCTCTGTCATTTTAGACACTCCTGTTCAAAAACCAAAAAGTCCAGATTTGGGAAGATCCATTCTTGCGGAGATCTGTTCTTATAGAGATCTATTCTTGTGGAAGATCTATGCTTGTGGAAGATCTATTCTGATGGGGGATCTGACTTATGGGAGATTTGATTTTACTCATCCATGGACAAGACTTCTCAAAGCTGGATAAAGTTACAGATTTGGGAGTCTGCTTTTCCTTATCCTTCTGAAGTTAACACAAGATTACTTCACAAGGATAAAAGTTAAAGTATGGGGTCTGACTCTTCTTATCCTTTTTAAAATTATAATACAAAAACATCTCATTAGCGTATAAAGCTTAAAGAAATTATGTTCCTTATTTCAATCAAATACCTCGAGTCCTAACTTTCAATAACAGCTTTTTTAAAAACTTGAGTTATTCCTAATCCTGTGTATAAGGTTTCTTATAGCCTCAGCAACCTGGTATTCCGCTGCCCCCCAGTGGACAACAACTCCTTCAAAGCCGGAAATATTTACAGGTCCGGATTTTTCAGACATGCAGCAGCGTGTGATAAATGGTTTTGAGGGCACCACTATATCGGATTTGAAAGGGCAAATATTTACAAAGGAGTATTCAAGTTCCGGAAAACGCATCTCAAAAAGGGTCTTTGAGATCTCGCATCCCACAAGCAAGTGTCCGTTTTCAGTTAACATATCCGAATCTAGACATTTTCCTTCAAGTCCTGATGCACGGCATGGAAAAACAGTATTTTTCCCTTCAAATTGTCGGAGGTCAATTATTTTTTCAGCAAGCCGAACCTGTAGGTCGCCGAAAATTCCACTGGCTTCAAGCCTTCTGATAACGAGGGAGAGCCAGGAAGGCTCAGGCGGAGCAATATCAAGTATCTCTATTTCAAGGATGCTTGAGGGATCAGGGTTGTGAACAAACGTTATGTGTTTGTCCATACCTGTAAAAATAACAGTATTAACTTTGCCTGTACAAAGCTTTGCAGCAGTTTCGATCAGGAGGGTGCGATCTTTTATATTCAATTCCCTGCCGTACTTGATCACCTCATCTCCTGAGGCTATCAGTTCGAGGGCTTCAACTTTTCTAAGCAGATCCTCCCCGCTTTTCTTCACGTAATAAATCCCATATTCGACTCTGCCGGTCTCAGGAATTTCTTTTTCAATGATCAGGTAGTCGGTAAGGAAATAAATCAATTCTTCAGCGCAAGAACAGAGGGCTTTTGTCACGCCCACATGCTTATATTCGTCAGGAAAAATCATAGGTATCGGTTTTTGAGTGGTTTTAGCAGTTATCGAATTTCTGGTTAGTATCGAATCTGGTTGTTTTTTTGCCCACCCTGAACTTTTTTCCTGTGGGCTACGAGTCCGCCATCTGTAAGTATCTCGAGCAGGAAATCAGGTAGTTTATTGCCTTTGAAAATACCTTTTTCCGGAACTGTAACTTCACCTTTGAGCAGATCAATTCTGACCTCATCTCCCTCCTGACAATCGACATCAGCTTCCAAAAGAGGCAGTCCGACATTGATTGCGTTTCTAAAAAATATCCTTGCAAAAGACGTTGCTACAACACAACCAACTCCTGCGTATTTCAAAGCTAGAGGCGCCTGTTCCCTTGAGGAGCCACATCCGAAATTGGTGCCTGCAACTATAATATCCCCCGGCTTAACCTTTTTTGCGAATTCCGGGTCAACACCTTCCATTGCATGAGCTGCAAAGATCTGCATGTCTTTGGTCCTCAGGTATTTCCCGGGTATAATTACATCAGTGTCAATGTCATCTCCGAATTTCCAGACTCGCCCTACAATAGGATTTTCCATCGCACTTCACCTGAAAAGTAAATTTTTTAATAGTATTTTTAAGTAGCGGAATAAAAGAAGAGAAGCAATATTCAGCCGATAGGGTTCAAGCAAATGGCTCAAAAGCGTGAGTACACCATTAATAAATGGAAGTAAAAATAAGGGGAAAATAAATATTCAGGAGAGTGCGTAACCGCACACTCCATACTGTTTCAGACTTTTACTTCTTCTCCCTTCAGCACGGCTTCTTCCTTTACTCTTACTTCTTTTGTCGTATTTCCATAGCTCAGCTTGTACGGGCCTGAAGGTGCAGTGTCGAATTGCGTCTGGCCTGAAATCGGACCTTCTGTCGAATACGGCACTGTAAACTCATACCTGCCTTGAGAATCCGCAGTTGTGGACTGGGAGTATTCAAAGGTCCTGTTCTGCTCTGTGAAAATTTCGTCACTTATTTTAACAGTCTCATTAGCGGAAGCAGTTCCCGTTACATTTGCACCTTTAACATATTCGAAAATCTTTACATAGCCTGTATTTACTTCCGCGATATTGCCTTCAAAGAGGAAATTATAGAGCTTTTTGTAATAGACTTCATAGGTTTGGTCTGCCCATGTTTCGTGAACCATACGGTAATGCTTAAAGCCGTTTCCGTCAAAAAATTGCAGTCTTACCTCCATTGAGTTAAAGTAGCGAGCGGAAGGAACATATTGATTTCCATTTCCTGTCCAGTAAGCTTGATAGTACCCTGCTGTGTCAAGGGTCCATTCAGGCATCGCCATAAATATACCTCTCTCTTCATTGCGGTCTGAAGCCATTAACTCACTGGACATGATGTAGCGTGCACCCATCTTGTCAGGGCTCGGGCCAAGAGCTTTAAGCACTGCATTTGCTTCTTCTTCTGATTGGGCAGTAAAAAATGTTGCAGCTCCAGGCTGGTTTGTTTCATTGAGACTTCCTCTGCGGCCCCCTACCCCGGTCTGGAAGGGATTGGCATTGGGCATCCTTCGTCCTATGACTTCGATATAGTGTCCGTAGTCCCACCAGGACATAACACCATATGCTGCATCCGGATACTTGAAATTTTCTCCATTTTTGGGAGCGTCGTAAATGGCATTGTAGTCCATCCCGGGGTCAGGAGTATTTGAGCTAAGCCATGTGCATGCTTCGTACCACTCATTAGGAGGATCAACAGAACCACCTGTATACAGCATTGCAGAACCATAAACCGGCATAATTAGAACGACGAGTATTGCAAGAACTGCAGATGCTTGTTCGATTTTGAAGAATTTAAGGAAACTCGGGATGTCTGCAAACGACTTTACATTGGCTTTAAACTTTTCATCTAGTTCGTTCCATTTTACCTTTTCAAGCAGCAGGCCTCCTACATAGGCTGCCAGAACTGAAGCGTTTACAGCATAGTAGTATGCAAAACGATTCTGGCCGTAGTTTGTAAGAAGAATAAGAACACTCCAGACAAGAACCAGCACTTCTTCAGGCTTCGGCTTTCGTGCTATGTTTGCTATCAGGATAAGCATTCCGAGAAGTGAAGCAAGGAACACTGGAGCAGTAAAATTCTCATAAGCTTTAGACAGGGTGAAACCGTTAACATCATAAAACAAAGAAGAAGCTTCAGCAATTGTTAAGGCTCCACCTGTCTGCATTCCAAAAATTCCATTTGGGGCGCTTATGACAACGGAATAAAGCGATGGGGCAACGATACTCAATGCCATCAGCCCGAGGGCGCCAATTCCAAATATTGCCAGAGGGTAGTAACGGGAATCTAATTTCCTTCTTATGAGCTCTTTTTCAACAAAGCTTAAGGCCACAAAACCGATCGTTACTCCCAGTGCTACGGCTACAGTGAAAAAGGAGTAGTCAACCAGACTAAATCCAAATTCGGGGTGGACAGACGGTAACACTAGCACTGCACTTATGAAAAATGTGGTTATTCCTATAATCCCAAGATAGTCGCTTGATTCTTTACGTAAATTGTTAAGGGTGTATTGGAATACTGCATAAACCAGAATGATGAAAGCGAAGATAGGAGCTCCTGGCCATGAAAGCTGGTAAGCCGAATACATGATACCGGCTATAACAGAGTATATCAAAGGCTCTTTCAGGATATTAAATTCCTTATTAAATATGTGCTCAAAACTCAGATTGTTTTTCTTTGCAGAGATCAATGCCAGCATGAAGAACATTATGAAAAAGGTACTGAGTAAAGCTTCAGCCACATGATGGTCTGTAAAGCCGATCATCGAACGGGATAAAAATTGCCCTGGAGCAAAGGCGATCAAAATCGAAGCCAGTACTCCAGTTTTACGGCCTCCAAGATATTTTCCAATGTAATAAACCGGGACCACCGTGAGAGCCCCTAGAACTGCAGGGAAGTATGCTCCTATAGTGTCAATAAGTCTGGAACTGGGATGTCCCAGTCCCAGAACTAGGGCAGGAATAGCCATCATCTGGTCAAACAGTGGTCCGAAATGTATGTAACTACCGTAAGGATAGCCGGTCATTGGGTTGTAAAACGCTCTTTTAGGATAATTATTAAGAAGAAGATTTAAAGTTCGCATGTGATAATAGGCATCATTGGTCGCAAATTTTACAAGCCCATTGGGTAAGAATATGGTTTTTGCGGGAAGTATTCTGATCCAAAAGGCTACAAAACTTATTATTACAACAGCTAGAGTATAAGGCAAGCTGAGTTTTATTTTGTCTTTGAATGATGATACAGGACGGTCCTGAGAGCTCATAGTAATCCCTTTAGAAGGTACATTTTTTAAAATTTATATTTCTTAAACTTATATTTTTAATTTACATTTTTTAAACTATAGGTACATTTTTCAAATTATATATATAATTTATGGAAGAAGAAAATCGAATTGATCGTATTAATTCAATTTAGCTGTTTGTATCCGATCCACTTCTAGTAAGACTTCATAATACTTTTCCTTCCCAGATGGTTTATGAATTTCAAAATTAGGTTTATGAAAAGATATCTGTCACAATTCACCGAAACAGTAAGGCTTTTAATATATATCTAAGTATCGAGTCCATAAAATACGAACTTACGCAAGCTCATCTATTATTATTATTCTTACGTTCGAAGATAGTTTTCTTTCTGTAAGAGAGGGACATGACCAGGCATTTTCCAAGATGAACCAGATATCTAGAGCCCTTATCTCCAGTCACGTAGTTTAAAAATGGATACCAGATTGCCCAAACATAGGATATGAGCCAGGGGACTGTGATCACTCTCAATCGATTTTTTCGTCGCGCTCTTGCAGCTTCCTTAACCAGCTTTGTACTTTTGGTGGTAACTCCTCCGGTTTGCATTCCTGCCACAATCAATCCATCTATGAAAAGAGCATCTCCGCCTTTCTTAAAAGCCCTGATAAGCAATTCGTAGTCACCTGCTATTTTAAAAGATTCATCAAAATTTCCATTGAGCTCAAAGAAGCTGCGATGGTGAAACATTCCCTGGTGCTCAAAAGTGCATATCCCATCTATAATTATGCCTCTCCATGTGTACTCCCATGGACTTCCATCTACGCAACATATTTCATCTTCTTCTGTTACTCTTGCAACCTGTCCATACACCATCCTCATACCTTTAGATTCTGCCCTGATCATATGTGGTATTATCTCTTCAAACACATTACTTTTCCAAAGATAATCGTCAGATCCCAAAAAGTAGATCCAATCTCCATTGGCATGGCCCAGCGCCTTATTCCATGCATTATAGATGCCGCTGTCTGGCTCTGATTGCCAGTAAGTAATTTTATCGTTGTTGGCCATCAGGATATCTATAGTACCATCTTTGGAACCCCCATCAATGATAATGAGCTCTTTATTTAGGTAAGTTTGATCAGATACGCTATCGACACAGCGCTGTAAGGTTTTGGCGCCATTGTACACGGCGACAATGATAGTGATTAGGGGTTCTAAAGTCATTTGTTTATCACTTGATTTTTACATCATGTCCATTTTTATAGAGTATAGAGTTAATTCATGCTGTAGTTGAGCCAATCATGTCTTGCACATGGCTAAATAAGTTCCGCTCTTCTTATCCATTTAAACCCAAACAAAGTAATTATAATACTTTTGAATATAAATCAGCATGCTTTTTGGCAACCAATTTTAGTTCAAAATTGTTTTCTACATGTTTCCTGGAAATTTCACTTAAGTATTTCTTCCTTTGGTCCTCCCCAACAACCCACTCTATACCTTCTGCCAGATCCTCAACATCAAATGGTTTTGCAAGGAATCCATTTTCTTTATGCACGATTAGATCGGGTATCCCACCAACATCAAAAGCTACGGAGGGCGTTCCACATGCAAGAGCTTCCATAATAGTATTTGGCAAATTGTCCTGTACTGAAGGAGCCACAAAGACATCAGCTGCAGAAAAAGCGGAATTTAACATATTGTCCGGTATTCTTCCCAAGTAATTAACTGGAATATCCAATTGATCTCCCTCACTCGAATTTCCAAATACGATAGCCTCAAAATCCAAATCCTTAGAAAGCATACTCATCGCAGATTTTAAATATTGAAAACCTTTTCTGGTATCATGTGTGGAGTTTAGTGCCCCGAAAAGGATCAAGTTCTTATCAGGAGGTAATTCTAAAGCTTCCCTTGCTTCATCTTTAGCAACAGGCTTGAATTTTTGAAGATTGAGCCCGTTTGGAACTACTTCTATTTTCTTATCCTCGAATAGAGAACTGGAACGTGCACAGTTTGCCATCCAATGACTGGGTGTAACAACAGTAAAATCCAGATCAGACCAATATTTTTTTTTACGTTTCCATACCCAATTACTGAGATCATTCTCATTATCTGAACCAAGTTGTGGACATTTACCGCATTTGTCTTTGTATCCATCGCATGTACCGTTATAGTGACATCCCCCGGTGAAAGCCCACATGTCATGTAGGGTCCAGACGAGGGGCTGCTTTATTTTTGAAACTTCTTGAACAGGAATAAAACCCTGGCATATCCAATGGAAATGTACAATGTCAGGGTCTATCCTGTTAATTTTTTTATGGATATTGTTGGGGAGCCACTGGGGGCTCCAATCAATTTGCTGGAAGTTATGATAATTATAATATACTAAAGGAAATCGATCCACGATGTAACGGGCAACAGCCATTGTATTCCATTTAGATGCACTTGGTCCTTTGATAGTTGCTTTTGGTCCTATCACAGAAGCATCATTACTAGTCTTTTTCTCCACTAGCATTTTTGATTGAACGTCAATTTGCTGGAGCTCTTGGTGTAACCTATAAGCTGCTCTAGCTGCACCACCTTGGATATCTGATGTGTTGATAAGAAGGGGTTTCATAGTTTTCACAGAAATATTTTTGTTTTATGCTGAAATTATTTCATCTCAAAACTCATTTCAAAATTTCAGTTCCTCGTCTTTATTCCTTCTATGTATATAGAGTCGGGCTTATACACCGTCCCGTCTGGTTCTGTATCCATATTAAAATTTTTCCAATTTGGAATTTGACTGTCCACAGCGGTAAAAAGACAAGGATTTTTAAATCCTGCATCTATGAGGAGTTTTGACAGCGAATACCTGTCATACATCCATTTGTGGATTTCTCCACTGTCTCGAAACATCCCTACCTGCAACCATCTCCATTTCTTGCCGGGAATGGCGCACACTATCCGTTCTATCAAAAAGTTTTTTAACATTACTGGGTTTCGCAAAGCTATAATGATATTGCGCTTGCTAAATAATGACATGGGAAATGATCTGTCTGTTTTAGCGTTTTCAATAATCTTTTTTCCTTCAATCCCAATCCTGTCTATAACAAATTGTTTATTAGAGATTGTTTCTTGCTCTAAGTACTTCCCCATCTCGCCACCTGAATACTCCCTGACAGTCTGGTCATACATTTCAAGCATTATCCAGTCGTAATTATGCTGCCAGTATTCATCTCCACTGGAAGCTTTTTCTAGTGCTTGAAGGTATAGACTTGCAATCCGTTCAAGATCGGGTATGGCGACCCTTATTACACCCCCAGGTTTTAACACCCTGTAACATTCCATCATAAATGGTAATGCTGCGTTTTTCGGGAAGTGTTCAAGAAGGTGGGAATGGTAAACAACGTCGAAATAAGAATCCTGAAACGGGATTCCTTTTCTGAGATCGAGTGCAATCACACCCTTACCAGTTGATATGAAATCAACATTCGACCATTGGGTGTGAAAGCGAGTTCCACAGCCGAGATTAAGACATTTCATCTTCAAGACCATCGCTTAAAAAGTTATCGCTACTCTTTTTAATCTAATATCACATGATCGTGGATGACCGAATAACTGATTTTAATCTTTTTAATGTCCTCAGTGACAAAATTTTACCTGAATATACCTGTTTTTCGGTAATTGAATCTGCAACTGAATCTAGTAAAACATAAGGAGGATGCGAAATTGGAAATATCATAGGTTCAGTTTTCATCTCAGAAAGCTTGTTTTTTTCTGTAGTATGCACTGCTTCCCGGCTAAAACCAATGTTCGATACTAAATTAACGACGGGCATAATCGTCATCAAACTTTGCATCCAGCATGAAAAAGTCCACTGGTAATCCCAGGTATCTATCTTCCCTTCATACACATTTTCAAATATGTATCTCCAATACCAAACACTTATTTTAGCCCCCAGCAAGTCCTCTAACCAACTACCATCTCGGATCTCTGGCCATAGTTTCATATCAACATCATAATTACTCCATGCCCTGCGCCAGGATGCCCAACCCCATATTTGCGGATATCGGGAGAAATAGTAGCTATATTCGTTTCTTTTTCTGCCAAACTGGAAATTGGCCCCGCTGATCATAGCAATTCGCTCATCATCGCGATATTTTTCTAACATTTCCTCGCAAAATCGGAAGAAAGTAGGATGCGGCAAGCAGTCATCCTCAAGAATAATCGCCTCATCAACGGTGTTGAAAACCCAGTCCAGGCCACTTGATATCCGACGTTTGATTCCCAGATTAACATCCGAATAATTTGTCAGCACTTCGCAGTCCCAATCCACACAGTCGATAATTGCACGTACAGCAGCGCATTTCTCTGCGTCACCTGGACGATTTGCGCGCGGGCCGTCAGCAATAACAAGGAGTTTTGGCGGTCTGGCTTTCGTAATTTCTGCAAACACTCTTCTGGTTGTTTCAGGGCGATTGAAGATAATGAAGGCGACTGGAGTTTTTAGTTGGAAATCGGACATTTTTATACCTATTTTTGTAATAATGATGTATATAAGTTAATCATTTTTTCATCTTGTGCATCTTCCGAAAAAAGCGTTTCTGCCCGCAATTTTCCAGACTGGCCCATCTTATATCTAAGCTTATCATCATCTAATAATTTAATAATTTGTGAAACAAAGCATTCCACGTTATCCGGCGGGCATGTAAAACCAGTTTCGCCGTTTACAACTGATTCAGGTAAGCCGCCAGTTTCGGATGTTACACAAGGTAGTCCATGAGCCATTGCTTCTATGACAGAAATGCTATGATTTTCAAGTAAACTTGGCTGGAAATACATTGCACTCTTTTTGTATAGCGGATCTACGTTTTTCAGGTATCCAATAAACTTAATAGATTCTAATCCGATTTGATTTACCATATCTTTGCACCCCTCAAAAAGATCTCCCTCACCACCCCAGATAAACTCAACATGCATGTTTGGTCTTCGTCTAATAACTTTTTGTGAAACTTCTATCCATAATCTGGGGTTCTTATACCAAGTAACGTGTCCTAATGTCAGGACGCGGCTAACATTCGCATTTTCATTGTGACTGATGCTTTCAACAAAAGATGTTTTCCTAGTTGAATTGTAAATAACATGAATATAATTGCTTTTTCCTGTCGGTGCCCAATATGATAATATCTGTTTCTTTGAATATTCCGAAACCGTAACCAGTATTTTGTTAGCATTCATAAATAGATTCAAAAAAAGCTTTTGTATGCTACTAAGACCAATTATTTTGCTCTTTAACGGATATGTATGAAATACGTACATAAACTTTACAGGGAATAAAATCAGCCCTATAAACATTCCAGGCGTACCGTTTGATACGACTATCATATTTGGTTTTTCTTTTAAATATATTGGAAGCATTATAGGA
>JADGNM010000025.1 GCA_017883485.1 Methanosarcina sp. | reverse complement strand
GATGTATATTGAAATGGAGTGCGGAGACCGACTCGTTGTGAATAACTCCAGAAACAGCAGGACAGCCAGGGCGCTCAGGCACCACAAATATAGAAAAACCTGCAAGAACTGCAGGATTTCGGACGAGGATATTGTTAACTTCCTCACAAAGGTAAACAATAAAAAAAGCTAGGTGAAAGTTAAGGTGGTTTCTGCTCCTCAGGTCAAGAGAGCCATACCAAAATCAGCCGCAATAACTCCGAGATGGTTAGAAAATCAATCATCGACTCAGGCATCAATGAGCACATCTGCATCTTCATTTGGACCTGCTGCGGCAAAATCGACGGCATCCGGGCCTGCTTTGGCACCGGTGCATGCGGCAGTTTTTACGCGTAGCCAGCTTGATAGGCTTGAGATTCTCCTAGCTCCGGGGGACAAAATCTCTATGAATGAGGGAACGTCTTTTAAGGAGCTTGAGTCAGAACTGCTGGCCAGAAGGAAAGATGACCTTACGCAGATTTATGCCGGAGGAGAGGAGAATTATCTCGGGAAACTCGAACGTGATATTACGAGATTCTTTGCAGATAGGGGTTTTCTGGAAATAGAGTCCCCTATTCTTATCCTGGCAGAATATGTCGAAAGAATGGGCATTGATAAGGATAGTGAGCTCTAAAAGCAGGTTTTCAGGGTAGATAAGAATCTCTGCTTAAGACCTATGCTTGCCCCGAACCTCTACAATTACTTGCGTAAACTGGGTAAGGTTCTACCTGACCCTGTTAAGATCTTCGAAATAGGTCCCTGCTACAGGAAAGAATCAGACGGCAAAGAACATCTGGAAGAGTTTACAATGCTGAATTTCTGCCAGATGGGTTCAGGCTGCACGCGGGAAAATCTTGAAGCCATAATCAGGGAATTCCTGGAATACCTGAAAATCGATTTTGAAATCGTAGGCAACTCGTGTCTGGTTTATGGGGATACCCTTGACATAATGCATGGAGATCTAGAACTCTCATCCGCCGTTGTCGGACCCGTACCTCTGGACCGGGAATGGGGCATCGAGAAGCCCTGGATAGGTGCAGGTTTCGGGCTTGAACGTTTGCTTAAGGTCATGCACAATTTTAAAAATATCAAAAGAGCGGCAAGATCCGAATCTTACTACAATGGGATTCCTACGAACCTGTGACGGGAAAATAAATTAGCTGAACCACGAGGATAAGCCGCGAAATAAACCAGGATAATTTGAAGATTTTTAATCTTATGTCGGCTATTTAACAACTTAAAGGGGTTATACATGACAGAATACACACCAAAAGAAAGATTATATCGTGTACTGAGGAAACAGGGGGTGGATAGGATGCCAGCTGTCTGTTTTACTCAGACTGCAACTATCGAACAAATGGAAGCTTGTGGAGCCTATTGGCCCGAAGCCCATGCAAATGCAGAAAAAATGGCAAAGCTTGCGGAATCAGGACACACATTTATAGGCTTTGAAGCTGTGAGAGTTCCCTTCGACATCACAGCTGAAGCCGAGCTTTTTGGCTGCGGAATGCCTGGAAGATATTGACAAAATAAAGGATTATAACCTGAAAGAAGGCAGAGTCAGATTAATCCTTGAAGCCGTTAGAATACTTTCAGACAAATGGGGAGAAGAACTCTCTATTATAGGGTCCATGATAGGTCCTTTCTCGCTTGCCCAGCATATTAACGGAGATAACTGGTTCGGAAATATATTCACAGGCGAGAATATCGTTCCCGCACTTCTGGACCTGTGTTCTGATTTCAATACGGAATACGCAAAAGCAATGGTTAAAAACGGGGCAGACACCATAGTCATTATTGACCCGACAGCAAGCTACGAGCTAATTGGCGGAGAATTCTACGAGAAGTTTGCCCTTCCCTACCAGAAGAAGATCGTTGACGCGATGAAGGAGCTCGATGTGGCTACAGTTCTCCATATTTGCGGAGACACAACCAATGGTCTTGAAATTATGGACAAGACTGGGGTAAATGGGATAAGTGTAGACCAGAGAATGGATGTCAGGACTACAAAAAATAATTTGGAAAACGCAGTCATTATCGGAAACCTTGATCCTGTAGCCGTACTCTGGGACGGAACTCCTGATGATGTTGCAGATGCTTCGATGAAGGTACTCAATGCAGGTGTAGGGCTGCTATCCCCTGGTTGTGGAATCGTCAGCATGACCCCGACTGCCAACCTCCAGACAATGGTCAAGTGCGCAATTAACCACCAAAGGTGATGAATTTATGCTGAGAGTACCAGGCTAATAATACTCAGAAATTTAAAAACAATTTAAGAGAAACTTAAAATTAGTTTTTCGAGCTGGATTCTTTCATTAGCAGTATCTTTAAGAAGAGCATCGGTTTCGGAAATTTTTACAATAAGGCGAGCAATAGATTCATCGTTTTCTCCGGAATCCACGAGGGCCTCGGAAAGCCTTTCGAGAATTTCGACTCCTAAAAGCCCTTTTTCAACTATCATTTCGTCGATAAGTCTCCGTCCTTTGGAAAAGTCTCCTTCGAGAGCTGCATACAGCAGGTCGTCTACAGTTACATCTCTGAATTTCTGTGTGGCTTCGTATATCACCTCGTCGGTGATCTCGCCACCCTGCGCCGATAGGGAAACAAGCTGGAGAGTGTGGACAGCTTTTACAACATTTCCTTTTGCAAAGTAAAGGATCGCATCAAAAGCACTTTCTGAGAGCTGCAATTTTTCGGCAAGGGCAATTTTCTCAAGATGGGCTTTCATAAGTGAATCAGGAATGTACGTAAAGAAAATTTGAAGCCCTCTTGAGCGGAGGGGAGAAATTAGTTTGGAAGGCTTTGTGGTAGAGAGGATGAACCTGCATGTTGCACTGTATTTTTCCATAATTCGCCTGAGGGCATTTTGTGCGTCTGAACTCAGGGATTCGGCATTGTCGATGTAGATTAATTTATAATCAGCATCAAAAGGAGCTATCCCCGCGTACTCATTGATTATTTCCTTAAATATATCAATTACACTTTTGTAAATTTTCTTAGGGTCATCTGTACCCAGAAAACGCACAAAACGTTTGTCTCGGACGAGATAGCGTTTTCCCTGGTCAAAAAAATCCGAAGCATTGAAGTAAGTGAAATTGTTTTTCCAGGTGCTCCCATAGAGTTTTCGGGCAAGGGCAAGAGAAGCCGTCGTCTTTCCGGAATTCTCAGGACCGTACAAAATGAGGTGGGGCAGGTTCCGTGACTCTACAAGTTCGGAAAGCGTGGCTACTGCATGTTCGTTTCCGAGCAGTTCTTCCAGTGTATTCGGCCTGTACTTCAAAGTCCAGAGGTCCTGCATCGATTCACCTCTTTTTCGATTTTTGCTAACTATTCCAGGGACTTTATTTTCATTTTTTTGGAATTCTAATCACTATTTCCATTTTTCCGGGAATGCTTACTCTGCTAAGCTTTTATTTCCTTTAGCGGTTTCTCCTTTTGCTTCAACTTCCCCTTTTGCTTCAAGAAGTTCTTTAATAATTAAACCGTAAACGGGCCTTGCAACAATCACACCAATGACTACGCCAATAATGGTAACAATTGCAAAGCCTTTAAGGGTCCCGAAGCCCATAATGACCAGAGGGGACATTGCAATAACAACCGTAGAAGCCGCTCCTAAAATGATTGTGAAAGCTTTCCCTATTCTGGAAGAGAAGACTTTCTTTGTCGAAGGTAGTTTGCCTTCCTGAAGTACCTCGTCTGTGATAATTATAAGATGGTCAATTCCAGTACCTATGGAAGCGATAATACCCGCAATTGCCGGGAGATCGAGCTGCCATTTGATAAGTGCTGCAACTCCAAGGATCATAATGACTTCGCTTATGGAAGTTCCGACCATCGGCACCAGGATTTCGGGTCTCTTGTACCTGAAGTAAACCACTGCGGCTACTGCAATCAGGGAAATGAGACCTGTAATCACAGCTCCGGTTTTGAACTGGGATCCAAGGCCTGCGTCCACGTGCCCTGAACCTACAAGCACTACATTGACAGGAAGAGCCCCTGCCCGGAGGTGAACCTGAAGGGCTTTTGCTTCGGTTTTGGCAGCTTCATCCGTACCCGTGGAAGCTTCCCAGGAATATATCGGACTATCTCGCAATTTTGAGGCAGCAGATGGACTCAAAGGAGCACCATATACCTTGACCTGGTCCAGGTACATATTCAGGTAATGGCTCTCCGGATCATCAACTGCTCCAGTATCAAGTGCTACTTTCTGGAGTGCCTTTGCTCCTGCTTCGTTCAGGGTGAAAGGAGTGTGCCACTGTTCATCATGGAAAGTCGGAATTCCGACATCTACTATAGAATCACCGTAAAGCACATGCTCAGTCTCATTTCCTGTTGTCTGGATCCTAATCTCGAACTTACCTGGTTTTTCGGCAATTTCCTTGGCTGTTGCCAGGTCAATGCCTGCAAAGTCGATCAGGATATAACTTTCCCCTACAGTCCTGACAGGGACGTCTTTCAGGCCAAAGGTATTGAGCTTATCATTAAGGATATCTCGTGTAAGGTCTCTTGTCTCAGTGCTGACTCCCTCTTTGTAAGTTGAAGTCCCGTCCTTGTTCTTGAGAATCGAACCTCCAACTTTTTCCATAAAAGCTTGAAGTTCAGCTTCGGAGACTGCCTTCCTGATTTCGTAGACTACTCCATCATTGGTACTCATGGGAACTACTTCTGCATCAAGGGACTTTGAGAGGTAAGCCTTAATAAGGGTTTCTTTGCTGGTAGAGGAAATAGTCACCTGAGTTAAGCCCCCGCTTAACTTATCCACGCTTGCAGTGCCCAATCTCAAGATATCGATTTGGGACGCGTTAACCGGGGCAGTTGTTGAAAATGTGATAGACTTATCTTCGGAGCCGCCGACTGCGAAGTTACTATTTGTGATGTTAATAGGAGCTCCAATCACAGGCTCGACCATTGCGTTGACTAGCTTTCCTGGGTCTGCATCTACCTGAGCAAGCGTGCCTTCAAGCTTTATCTGAAGCCAGGACCCACCTTCAAGGTCAAGCCCGTAGTTTAGATTAGTAGTTATCCCTTGTCCGGGAGTATAGCTAGGATGGATTAAAAGAACAGCGCCAAGAACTGCCAGGATGAAAATAACGATTCTTGGATTTTTTAAAAGACCCTTTATATCGCTCATCTGTTATACCTCCCTTTGAATTCGGGTTTCATTGCATACCAGCGCAGAATTCCCGTATTCAGGAGCCAGGTATTCATAATGTCTGCAAACAGTCCCGCAATCAGCACGATTGAGATCTGCGAAAGCAAAGGAATCTGTGTGAATGAAGGAATAATCAAATAAAGGTAAGTCGAGACTACATACATGACCACCAGCGCTACAAGGGCTGTGCTGGTCATTGTAACTCCGGTCTGTATAGCCCGGGAAACTTTCTCTTCCATCGTGCCTCGACGTTTAAGTACTCTATTTGTGAGCAGAATGTCACTATCCACAGAATAACCGATAAGCATAAGAAGGGCTGCAAGTGTGCCCAGGGAAAGCTCGACCCCTGCAACCTTCATGAAAGCAAGGGCTATCATAATGTCCGAAAAAGCAGACAATATCACTGCAAAGGATGGTGTAGGGGTCCGGAAGAGCAGAAATACTACTATGGCCATTCCTATAAAGGAGATTATAAGAGCCTGGATAGCCTGTACCTGCAGCTCCTGGCCGTAGACGGGCCCTATCTGTCTGATTTCCACGTTAGAGTATCGGCTCGTGACATCGCTTTCGAGTTGGCGTTGTTTCGTATTGTCCATGACCCCAAAATCCATGATAACCCTGCTTCCGGTTTGCCGGGCATCCGTAATAGGGTAAGAGGAAAAGGCTTCTTGAAGCGCAGCAGGAGAGTCGGTAGTTTCTACCGATATCTGGGTGCCTCCCTGGAATTCCATTCCCAGAGTTACCGGCGACCCGGTGTTTACAAAGGAATACAGCAGTATAATTAAAGAGACTGCCAGTATTGAAAGTGGTAGTGCCAACAACTGGCGATCATTGTGATTTTTCACAAAATTATCTATTAATTCGGTAATACCTGTTGCCATATTTTAATACTCCGGATGCATGCATCTACATTTATCAAACTTATCCGAATAACTCTTTACACCTAGATGTATGATCCAGATGTATAATCCAGAATCATCGAAATAACGATTAGATTTGTTTGGTGATTGTGAACTTATCTGGGATACTTACCGGATTCAAGTTTGGGGGATAATATTCTGATATCTTGATGTTATAAATAGGTTAAATTCTTTTTGTTGTGTATTCTTATAGACTATTCAATTCTTCCTCGAAAGGCAATTCTTCCCAATTCTTCCCTATACACCGCTGGTTCATTCCACTTAAAATTAACTGTTATAAATGTACAGGTTCTAACGTCACAGCTATATATACCATTTACTGTTCATTATAAATAATGACAGAAAGACCTTCCCTTGACGAATACTTCCTTGAGATCGCCTTTGTGGTAAGCAAAAGGGCCACATGCCTCCGAAATAACGTCGGGGCGGTGATCGTCCGGGATAAGCGCATCCTCTCAACCGGATACAATGGCGCTCCTAGTGGTATGGAGCACTGCATTGATATCGGATGTATCCGAGAACTGGAAAAAATCCCTTCAGGCACAAGGCACGAAAAATGCAGGGCAGTGCATGCGGAACAGAATGCTATCATTCAGGCTGCAATCTATGGAGTAAGCATAGCAGGAGCAACCATTTATTGCACACACCAACCCTGTATTCTCTGCACGAAAATGATTATCAATTCGAATATTAAAAGGGTTGTATACTCAACTCCTTACCCTGATATGGATTCACTTGAATTCTTCAGGGATGCAGGTATTGAAGTTGATTATGTACTTCTTGACCTGAAAAAAGGGACTTCCGGCGAAAATTAAATTTGCAGATTTGGCAGTTTTCCTGAACTCTCCTTTGCTTTGCAGGAAATATTCTCATAAGGAGAGTCCAAATAATTAATTCTATGATTTTGAGGGTAAGGGATGGAACAATGCCTGAAGAATTGAAAGCCAGGATATTGAAAGCAGAAGATCTGATTGAATACCAGAAAGGAGCCGTTGTAAGCAAAGAAATTCTCCGTAAAGGCACGGGAACCGTGACAATATTTGCGTTCGACAGAGGAGAAGGACTGAGTGAACATACTGCCCCCTTCGATGCCGTAGTTCAAGTTATAGATGGGAAGGCAGAAATAAATATTTCTGGAAATAAAAATATTCTGGAAAGGGGAGATATGATTATCATGCCTGCCAATGAGCCTCATTCACTCCATGCCATGGAAAGGTTCAAAATGATTCTAACTATGATCCGCTCTTAATCAACTTAACTCTGATGCTAGTGTTTTTTAATTCAACCATTCTTCTGCAGGCAGCGGAGTCCTTTTTTAATTACATCCTTTTCTTCAGGCCTGTATATTTCCTTTATAAATGTGTTATCTTCACAGTAATAATCAAGCCCTCTAATGACAACTGCAGGAATCCCTCCTGCTCCTTCACCCATGAGAAGGTTTGCGGCACCTGCAAGTTCATCGACAATCGCCTCTTCCGTGATCTCAAGTGTTTTCTCAAACAGGTCCTTTTCCCCAATCCAGCGCTTAATAGGCTTTATTTTGTAAATCCCTATGGCAACACCGGTTTGTCCGGTTTTGAAAGCCCTCCCGTTTGTATCAGTGATGATGACACTTAATTTTTTCCCGCTAATTTTTTCAAGCTCTTTCCCGATACTTGAGGCATTGGAATCAGGGTCTTTAGGGGAGTAAAGCAAGAAGCCGTTTTCGACATTTGACTCGTCGACTCCTGCGTTTACACAGGTATGTCCTGCAAGGGTTGTTACGAGCATGAAAGGTGTTTCCACGAGGACTTCCATGCTCCGGGTCAATACAGCCTGGATAAATCTTGCATCTTTCCCGTTTCGGGCTGCGATCTCAAGCGCCTTTTCCCCTGCCGTAATATCTTCGAGCCTGAATGTCTCTCCTTCAGCTTTAGCAACAATGGTCGAGGCAATAATAACGATATCCCTGTCCCGAAGTTCAACATTCTCACAGATAATCAAGGGCAGGTCATCTCCATTCTGTATAAGAGGGATATTTTCTACGGCTATGGCTTCGAATTTCAAGCGTCTTCCTCAAGAGTCTTTGAAATTTATAGATATAGAAAGATCGGATTAATCTTGTTTGAACGTGAAAAATAGTCCCGTCCGGAAACAATTCGCAGCAATAAAGGCAGTAACCATAAATAAGATCACCGATATACAGGGCTTTGCGGCGATGATGAAAGTTACCCCAACTGAGCAAAAGATGATGAGAACAATTTCCTGATGCCGCACTCGAGTTTCGCCAGTCGAGTTGCGGCTCGACGATTCACTGTCCGTTTCACTGTGCTCAAGAGGACCAATTTATTAGCACATTTTCCTTCAGCGTTTTCTGCGTTTTCCGCGGGTTAGAGTTTTAGTGAATCTTTCCATGTACTCTATAGTATGGATACTTTACTTTTATGGCATCGGTAGACTTATTCACAGAATTGGAATAAGTGAAATGTTCACGGCAAAATATAGTATCTTTCTTTGCCACTTAACAGTACTTTATTTTCAAAGTATGTTCGGGAATTCTTATTTAGTTTGCAAACCAAATTCTTACACACGTTTGAGATAGAGTTTACTTAGCAGTCAAGAACTCAGTTCTTATCTAAGTTAACAAACAAGTTCCTGTAGGGGTGTTAGTATGACCCAGTACGACCTTGATGAACTAATTCAAAAAATAAAGAATCAGAGTCCTTTCGATTTAAAGGACAGTGAACGAAGCAGACCCACAAGTCTAAGAGTTATTATAAGCAAACTATATTACTCGTTAGACTATGAGAAAGAGCCGCAGGCTATCAGACAAAAAGTAACTCAGCTCCTTCTTTATCATGGGCAGTTTAGCAGGGAAGAAATCGATGAGGTATTTCGATCGTCAGCAAAGGAAACTACTGCTTATTCGGTGGAATTTCTGAAACAGCACCCCGAAGTTGCAAAAGCCGAAGCCCTGAAAAGTAAAGAATTTCCGGATGAAGCGGAAGGAGAGGAAGGAGAGAAACTCAAGGAAGTAAAATACATCTTTCCGCACTATCGGTGAATAGAAGCATAGTTTAGTTTTTCAAGCCAGCCATTCTAAGGGCCTCTTTTGAATCCTCGACTTCCAGGGGTTGCGACATGACCCAGAGGTAAAACTCGTTGTTTTCCAAACCTAATTTGAAGAAAGGAACCAGAATGTCAGTCTTCTTAGGTTTTGATTCTCACTATATCTTCTCCAACAATCAAGAGTCATTTTGTTTCATTACTACAAGCAGAACATGTCGATTCTCATCATCAGGAAGACCGGGGACCTGCCGGAAAAAGTGAACATAAATTCTTTGATACTTTTCTCAGTAGATTCGGTGGAATGAAGACTGAGTATCTCTACAAATTCAAGATTTCAATTAAAAAAACTGCAAAAATCACAATAGAACCGACTTATTATGAAAACATAAGCGAAACAATATATAGTGAAATTTCGTAAATAGTTAAGTCCAGAAAATAAGTCAATACTATCGATTTTAAATTTGTCAAATACATTAACTGTTAATACTCACAAAACTGGAAAAACGAAATCAAAAATCAACAGTTAACGCAAATTGACCCTCCAATTTATCCCTCAAAATCTTAGCGAAGGTGGTTATTGATATTGTTTTTCATGAGCCAACTGTTGCGAAATATTTGTTTAACTTATCGTAAAAGGAAGTTTTAAAAATGGAAATTATAGGTAAACAGATAGAAATTCTTTTAGTAGAAGATAATAAAGGCGATGTTGGATTAATTGAAGAAGTTTTCGAAGAGGCAAAAATTAGAAACAATCTTCATGTTGCAGAAGACGGAGAAGAGGCAATGCTCTATTTACAAGGTGAAGGGAAGTTTTTAGGTTCCCCGCGCCCAGATCTAATTCTTCTTGATTTGAATTTACCCAAAAAAGATGGACGTGAAGTTCTTAGAGAAATAAAAGAGGATATCAACCTTAAAAACATACCCGTAGTCGTTTTAACCACTTCTAACGCTGAAAAGGACATACTTAGAGCTTATGATCTTCATGTTAATGCCTATATCACTAAACCTCTTGACTTTGACCAGTTCATAAAGGTAGTTGAGTCCATAGGAAACTTCTGGCTTGAAATTGTAAGGTTACCAGCGAAATAGTTGTACACCAAAATCGCCAATCGATGACAATTGTGTCCTATCCAGTTCACACCAACGAATATATGAAGAATTATTATGAAATAAGGCAATTAATCACGTTTCCTCAATATACGAAAGCAGTAAGCTCACATTGCAAACTCAGTGGAATTAAGAAAAAATTACATTATTTATAGGAAAGAATTAGTAGAATATCAAGTTTAACTAAATATCAGGATAAATGGGCTTAATTGAATCATTGTTTTGTTAATGAAGATCTAATAATAATATCTTCCATCACTAGTTCTATAAAATTAAGTAAATGATTCTAATATTGATGAAACAAAACTGAGAAAAATACAATTAATGGTAAAATTTGAGAAAATTAGACTATCTAAAAACTAGTTTTAATTATCTGATACCTAGTTTTAATTAATACTTGTTTCTTAATTTTAGTTCTTCATATGTTATATTATTTGAATTCTAAAGATGGTATGAATAAGATTAGATGATAATTAATATTTTTTGAGAGAGTCAAAAATTAGCATTAATTAGGCGTGCAGTTGACCGCCATAATCAAACACCCATCGAATTATTAAAAGATCACCATAATCTTGATAGGACAGAGGCTATGGAAAAAAATATCAAAATCTTGCTTATTGAGGATAATCTTGGAGATGCTTACCTATTTGAAGAGCAACTCGAAGAGTTTGCCAACTTCTCGTATGAAATTAAAAATGTCGGAACACTCAATGAAGCTTTAGGTGTTCTTAATAAGCAACTTTTTGATGTAATATTATTAGACCTGGGATTGCCGGATAGCGACGGCATCAACACTTTTCTTAGCATTCACAATAAAAACTCACTTACTCCCATAATTATCTTAACTGGAACTGCTGATGAAACAATCGGACATTATGCTATAAAAGAGGGTGCACATGAGTTTTTGGTTAAGGGACAAACAGCAGGCAGATTGCTGGAGTGTATTATACAATGTTCCATTGAACGTAAAAAAGGGTCTTCCTCTATTATTTGATGAATGTTATCTCCAAAACACTCTTAATGCAGTCTCCCAACCTTTTGTTCTTTTATCGTTGATTGTTCCTGTTTTCTGACTTCATCAACTGCTTCATTCATCATTTTCATTACATGGAACTTATCATATTGAATTTTTGGACAGCCAGTTAGAATACTTAGACGGAACAAAGTCTCTGTTTCATGTTTTATACTTTCACTTTTTTCGCAGTACATGCGACCCTGCAATCAAAAAACTCAGCTGCAGGCAGTTCGTGTATTGTGGTTGCAACAACCATGCCGTCTCCTATTTCTTTTACGACCATTATTGGCCTGCCTTTGTCGTCCTTGATTACTATATCAGCATCAGTTTCTGTAAAGTAACCGTCACATCCTACAGGAGGAATTATGTTTTTCACAAGTTTTTGAGCGTCGTGTTCACCTACAGGATGAGGTATGCATGGGTTTTCTTCCATTACATACTTTAGAGAAAAGGAAAGCCATTCATATTCGTATTCCGGAACAAGGGGGCTGAATACGAGCAGTGTCCCTCCTTTTGCCACAAAATTTTCAAGGGAGCGCTTACCGCGTTCAAGCCCTACACCTGTTTTCGTATACTGCTTGTTTGCAAAGCCTGTCGGCAGGACCAGAACCTTGCAGGCAGGAAGATAAGGGGTACCAAGGGATGTTGAGAGCGCCCGACTGCATTCAAGCCCATATTCTGTAAACAATTTTTCAAAAAGAAGAGGGCAGTCCCAGAGCAAAATTACATCACTCATAAAAAGGGATAGGAAACTTACACATATGAATGTATCTATCTTGAAGAAAAATCGGATAATCAAATAATATCAGTATTTTATGCGGCTTATCAGGACTCCATGCCCGATATTTCGTATTCCGGGACAGCGGTATAACCAGGTTCCTTCCTGAATTCGAACACGATTATATTAGGATTAGTAGTGACTGCAAAAGGATAACCAATTGATTTGAAAAAATTTGAGTAATAGTTTGTAATATGTTCACAGACTTTTCTATTTGCATAGTCATGAATTAACTTCACATACTCACAGCCCTTTTCCGTACAAATTTCAATATCGCTCCCTATACCATCTATTATGTAAAGTTCCTTGAAAATTATAATATGCTCAGCAAGGGTGAAAGTTGCCGGGGGCTTGCCTACAAACAGCTCAAAATTTCTAGCCATGTCAGCTACGGATGGTACATCTCCGGAGACAAAAGCTTCAAAAATCTTCCTGTTCATGCTGAGCCGCTGGTAGTTCTGTTCCCTGTATGTCTTGATAAGGTTTTTCCAGAAATCCGGCCTTTTCTGGACTTCCCGTAAGGTGCCTTCCATTGGCCCGAAATGTTCCTCAATCCCCTTCGGAACTTTTTGATAGTCGAGAAACTCAAATCGCTTAAAATAGATTTTTGTTACGTTTGATTTGCTGTATAACCCATAGACATCCAGTTTCATCTGCTTAGCCAGATAAAGGGCCAAACTGTGGGCCAGTATTCTCCTGAAGCAGGATTCACCATTTGAAAGGATAAAGTTTGCGGTTTCGGGCTCAAAATCCTGATTGCACTCCGCTTTGACCTTAATTTTCCAACCCATTTTCTCATTCAGTGCATTTAGATAACTGACAATGCTAGAAACTCTTTTTACTTTATAAGGGTTGATTAGCTCGTATATAATCGTTTCATCAATCAAAAGGCCTGAAGTTTTATTGGTAAACCAGTCAAGCAAAGTACGATGGACAAGCAGAAACTCTCCTTCTTCAATTAATTTGTTTCGGAATTCTGCATGTTGTGAAGCTTTACTTGAGTCTTTCTCTCCATTTTCACCTGTTTTTTTGGCCAATGCAAGAGATGCGGTTTCTATAGCATCCCTTATTGCCGCACTTAAATTTCCGTTATTTTTTTCCA
>JADGNM010000301.1 GCA_017883485.1 Methanosarcina sp. | reverse complement strand
AGACTTCAACCCAGGAGTATAATCACAAGTATTGTAACCAATTACAAAATCTAGTGATTTTTCATTTTACGTCCATCACTGGATTTTGGTACTGAGTCTTTCAAAGGGATTTCCCATATTAACGGGATATTGTGCACATCTGGGAAACTTGGGAAACTGTGCAAATATGGGAATTTTCGGGAAATTTATTATGTGATGATTTCCCAATGTTCCGCATGGTTGATGCAGGCAGACATAAAATAAACTGTTGGGTTCCTGAGAGCCTATGGGAAAAAATGGAGGCTCTTGGGTATGACAGCCCCACAAAAGCCACAGTTGCGGGATACGAGGCTCTAATAGGAAAAGGAGATACTGAGGAAGAGCGGGAAGATTTGGGAAAAAATCGGGAAAATATGGGAAACAATTGGGAATATATGGGAAAACAGTTAGAAGAGGCACAAAGACAGATAAAAGACTATGAAGAAAAGTTAAGGACGGCTCCGGACCCTGTAGAGCTTGCAAAGGTTCAGGCACATTATGAAGGTCTGCAAAAATTACTCGAAGAGAAGGATAAGAGAATAGAGGACCTTTCGCGGGAAGTTGACACATTAAATGTTTTTGCTCATTATTTCAAGAATGTAGAAGTGAAGCAGATTAAAGCACCTGTAGCTGAGAAGGTTAAGCCCTGGTATAAGTTTTGGTAATATCAAACTTTAACATATAAATGTAGTTTTTTGATGGAGTAGACGTATAAAATTCGGAAAAAATCGAACGTTTTTACCCTCGTTTAATCTAGTAAAACGTAAGTCGTAAGCACGATGAAGAAATAATACATTCGAGATTAATGTAATCACGTCAAAAACAAAATTCTAATAAAATTTAATGTTTTTGCCTTGTTTTTTTTTTACAAAACGTAGGCATAAGCACAATTACAAAAAAGTGGGTTAGGTAATTTTAGAACGCTTATTCAGTGTCCCATCAATAGATTATACCTGAGAGCTATCTGAACGTCAATTGATGCTCGATCAGCTCTAGCTGCTATTTGCCCAACTTTCCGGTTAAATTTCGCGTGTTGCCTGTAGTTCCAAAGTGTCTGTACTGTGATATTTAGTTTTGCTGCTATTTCTGTGTACTTCATTGGCTCGCAAGCCATCATATAAGCTGCCCTTCGCTTCCTCGGAGTCCATTTAAATTTTACCATAGTGTAGTATTGTAATGCAACCTATTTTTATTCACCCCAACGTTTTTTTAAGTTTTTTGAATAAATTTGAAGAAACCCAACAAAATAGGGGTGTTTTCAAAAATTAACCAATAACAGAAGACATCGAATTAAAAATCACGTTAGGGTCAATATAGCATTTTAGAGGCTATAGATTGTGGTTATGTGGTTCAAGAATTAACATTTTTCATGACCGGAATTGTCCGGTTTTCATCTATTTTTTAAAGCGTAAAAAATTGAGTAACTACTATCAAGAAGCTTATCTTTTAAACTGAAGTAAATACAGTACCGGAAGTAAATTATAACATTACTAAACTATTGAAAAATCCGGCAAAATCCGGCATTTTTACTCACTCCTTCTTCCAGTAATCAGATGAAAAGACATCCGCAATACAAGGGATATTTTTCAAGTACCTATTCCCTGCCTCTTCCATTATTCTCTTAGCAATACTGCACACTTCCTCAGTTTGCTCTTCTTTGCACTCAAAAACAAGTTCATCGTGAATCGTATTAATGAATTTTACACCCATAGGCTCAAGCTTAGCCTGGATCTTCGGAAGAGCTTCTTTTATCATATCGGCGCAGAGGGATTGGATAGGTAGATTCATTGCTTCTCTGCCAGATGCACCTTCATCTTTATCTTCATCAATAATTAACAGCCTGCCTGCAGCATTTCTCAGTCGCCGAGTCTGCGCTCCTCCCTGGCTTATCCTATTCAAATAAAGGGTAATTGCAGGGTAAGCTTCCTTAAAAGTTCTGATATATTCCTTGGCTTCGGATTCTGATAATTCAATACCTGCCTCTGTTTTTAATCTCCTCATTAATCCTGGCGCCGACATTCCATAGTTTAAACCAAAATTGATAGTTTTAGCTATACTGCGCTCTCTACTGTCTTTTCCTATACTCTCAATAGGGAGATTGAAAACCTTTGAAGCGGTTAACTTGTGCAGATCTACACCCTTACCATAAGCTTTAATGAACTCCGGTTCATTGGCAATTTCTCCGAGTATTTTAAGTTCAATTTGGGAGTAATCACAAGCTATTATCTTGTTCCCAGGCTCTGCAGCAAAAATAGTCCTCCATTTTTTGAATTTGCTAGGTTGCTGCTGCAGGTTTGGGTACTTACAGCTGAATCGCCCGGATTTTGCACCATATTGATTAAAAGAAGCATGTACCCTACCTGTTGCCTTCGCTCTATAAGCGGGTAATTTAGAAGAGAAACTGGTTATCAGATGCTTTGTTGTTTTGTGATCCTGGTACTGATCTATTAAAGGATCTTCATACTTTGCAAGCTCGTCTGCACTTACGGAGGTAACAGGGATACCTTCCTTGTTGAACTGCTTCACCATGTCCGGAGAGGAGCTTAAGTTTATTTTACTAGTCCTGAAAACTGCATATAAATCATATCGCATATTCTTCTCTAGTCTCTCAAGCTCTGCAGTTATCTCCCCTAACTTCTCAGGGCTGTAATGCATACCGGAAAGCTCAAGCCATACCATGACAGGAACCATTGCCATTTCTGTTTCTATAATGGATTCCAGGCTGAACTCTTTTATTTTCTCCTGCTGCTTTGCCATAATAACAGGAAGATACTCAAGATCTTTTCTGCAGTACTCTATTTGCTCAGCTGTGAGCTCTTCTCCAAGTCTGAAAGAGCATTGCAGTCCTTTGCTCATCCGTTCCCCGTCGCAATAACGATAAACTAAATCCTTTAATCTCATGCCTTTTTTATCTCTATCTTCTGAGGTCCGGAAACTATCTGCAGGTGCAGGACCACCAGATAAGACAAGTTCTGCAATCATGGTATCATAAACAGACTGAATATTGATTCCATATTGCTGCTTTAGCATACCGCAATCAAATTTCAGGTTGTGTCCCACTACAGTGAAATTTTCGAAAAACTCTTTATAATCCAATAAATCATCGAGTTCTTCACCTTTTATAATATAAAAATCACCTAATTCGGTGAGGAACTGAACAGTTACTATTTGGTCCCTATGATAATCCGGCTTTTTACTTTTAGGGTCAAAGCGCATAGTTTCAATATCGAGAAAAAGGAAGCTCATAATGTAGCCTCCACTTTCTCTGCTTGCAGTGCTTTCTTTAGTATTGCAATACCTTTCTTCTCAGCTGCAGGCTTTTGGAGTGTGTCTTCTTTTTGTTGACTTTTATCTAAAAGAGGAGAAGACTTCAATACTTTATTAAAAGCATACTCTAAGTGTTTCCTTGATTCATGATTAAATTCAGGATACAGCTTTCTAAAAGCGTTGATATGAACATCTAATGATTTAATTATAGTATTTCCATGACATTCTTTATTCAGATATTCCTTTATTTTTCCTGTAGTATGCTCAAGACCGGAAACTTCGGGATTACCTGATACATTAAGTTTAGCCTCAGAGTGGAATTCCGCATTACTACTATTATCACTACCATCACCTACTGTCACCCTACTACCACCAGTAATATGACACTTATCAATCGTGTTCGGCAGGCAGGTTTTACTACTTAAATTAGCATAACTGTCACCCTGTCTCTCAGAATGAGAGATACACTTATTTTGTAGTACTCTTTCTGGAGTTGATGCATACTCACCTAACTGTGCCCCATGATTACCCTGTATAACATTATCTCTTTTTAAAGTGACATTACTATTTATTCTATCTACTGTTATTGATTTAACTGTCACTTCTCCTAGGTGACAGCGAGGTGACAGCGGGGTGATAGTGGTGACAGTTTCTTCCGATAACTTTTGTATGTATTTACTTTTTTCTTCCTCTGCTTCATTACGGTTTATCTTCGCCACAATGTCATATATCCCAAACCCTAATTTT
>JADGNM010000024.1 GCA_017883485.1 Methanosarcina sp. | reverse complement strand
ATATATTTTTTATTTTGAAAGAAATCAACTGAACCGCTTGTGTAAATGTTTTAGTTCAGTATGAAATTTGGCTCAGGTTATTTCGCAGCGGGCACTAAGTATCGTTGATTTGTAAATTGTTCTGAAAAAAGGGAGAAGATTTTGGTGCCGAAAAACGCTAATTTCTCCTTTTTGATCCGGGGGAAAATGTTTTAATTTCTAAAAATGTCTTATCTTTATTCCTTCACATCATCTTTTTCAATGTGAATGGAGATTTCCTCCCATCCGCTGTCGATAGTGTGGAGAGTTTCGACCATTGCCTGAATAACGTTTCCTACGATTTTCTGGACAAACTCATTCATTGGGATTTTCCTGCCGTCGACCAAAAGTTCAATTTTCACTTTCTTCCTCCTTACAATTGTATCAAATTATCTGCTTTCTTACCCACTTTTTTCACTCTTTCTTTTCTTCTCTTCTTTTTGATTTTTCTTTAATTCAAGAGCTTCAACCGGAGTATAATATGGTTTCCGCCGGCTTACCGCAAGCTTGAGCAGCTTTTCTATCTCTTCTGGGCTCCTGGCTTCCCGGACATCCACCAGATTATCATTTACAAGCAGGCAGGGCTTGAACTTTCCGTCTGCTGTGACCCTCAGCCTGCTGCAGTGGGCGCAAAACTCCGAATTATCCATAGGGCGAACAAACTCCACTTCAATCCCATTGATAATATATTTTTTCCGGTGATGCAGATGCCTGACTCTGACTTCGCTTGCTTTCTCAGCCAGGCTTTTCTCAAGGGCCTTCGAATCAATCATATATTTTGAAAGCTTTGGGTCGATATCCATAAGCTCTATTAATTGCAAAATAACTTTACCTTTATAAGATCTGACAAATTCCATCATGGAATCGATTTCGTTATCGTTTACGCCTTTCAGGAGTACCATATTCAGCTTTACGGGAGTCAGTTCGGCTTCAACTGAACTATCAATGCCTTTAATAACTTTTTCAAAGGAACCTGCAGACGCTCCGGTGATTGCCTCATATTTTTCGGGAATAAGGGTATCGAGGCTTATGTTTATCCTGTCAAGGCCTGCAACTTTCAGAGCTTTTGCACGTTTTTCAAGCAAGATACCATTTGTGGTTGCGGATACCTCTTCTAAAGGAGGAAGGCAATATAGGATATCTTCGAAATCTTTTCGAAAAAGCGGTTCGCCTCCGGAGAACTTAACCTTACGGATTCCGAATTTTGCAGCTTCCCTGACAATCCCACATATCAACTCAGGTGCCATCTCATGCCCTGTTGGGCTGCCAGAGCAGCATTCCGCACCTTCATTATGGCAGTACATGCATGAAAGGTTACACCTATCAGTGATAGATATGCGAAGCCCTGTTACCTTTCTCCCGTAAGGGTCAATAAGCAAATCTTCTTGTTTTTCTTTTGGAAACGGGGAAGATACCCCTGAATTCTTGTCCTTCATGTTTTCCTGTTTTATTTATAGAATTAGAATAACAATATTTAATAGGATCAGTTATATGCCATGCTCTTTTCCGATAAGCGGTTGCTGTTCTCCTCAAAGGACCGAATAAAAAAGGACTGAATTAATATATATTAACCTGTGCAATAGCTACTGAATGACAAAAGGAATACTTATTGCAGGAACCCACAGCGGAGTCGGGAAAACTACGGTTTCAATGGGTGTCATGGCTGCCCTCAAGCACAGGCAGTTAAAAGTTCAACCTTACAAAGTAGGGCCCGACTACATCGATCCTTCTCATCACACAGCAATCTGCGGGCGCCCTTCAAGGAATCTGGATACATACATAATGGGTATAGATGGAGTCGAGAGGACTGTTGCCCGGACATCTGCGGATGCGGATATCGCAGTAGTAGAAGGTGTAATGGGGCTTTTTGACGGAATCGATTCTACGGAAATTGCAAGCTCGGCACATGTTGCAAAAACCCTTGATCTGCCGGTAATTCTGGTTATAAATGTCCATGGGATGTCCAGAAGTGCTGCAGCTCTCCTCAAGGGATATTCGGAATTCGATCCCGGAGTCACGATTGCAGGGGTCGTCCTGAATCAGGTCGGAAGCCCGCGCCATGCGGAACTCGTAAAAAATTCGCTCCCGGATGACATTCCTGTTGTAGGCGAGATTCCACGGAGGAAAGACATCGAAGTTCCCTCCAGGCACCTCGGGCTGTATATGGCCCACGAAAAGGATTACAATACTGAGGAGATGGCAGCGTTTATTGAGGAGAACGTTGACCTTGATGCAGTTCTCGAACTTGCCGAACCCTGTTCCGTTCCTGAAATTACTGATCTGCAGATACCTGAAACGGAAGCCAGCATAGGAATTGCCATGGACCCTGCCTTTTGTTTTTATTACCAGGACATGTTCGATTCCTTCAGGGATTGCGGAGCTGAGATTGTATTCTTTAGCCCGATGGCAGGTGAGGTCCCGGATGTAGACGGGATATACCTTGGAGGCGGCTACCCTGAACTTTATGCAGAAACTCTTGAAAATTCAGAAACGACACGTAAGCTTAAGGGTCTGGCAGCTGACGGCCTGCCAATCTATGCAGAATGCGGCGGCCTGCTCTACCTCTGCGGGACCTACGAAGTAGACGGCAGGACCTATAAACTGGCAGACGTCGTGCCAGCAAATACACGAATGACAGACAGGCTTAAGGCTCTGGGCTATACAGAGGCTCTCCCCCTGGACAGAAATTTCTCATCTCATAATATAAGAGGTCATGAATTCCATTATTCTCTTACGGAATGCGACCGTGATGCAAGATTCGCATACGAGATGATCCGCGGAAAAGGTATACAGGACGGTTTTGACGGCCTTGTAGAGCACAATACCCTCGCAGGGTATATGCACTCTCATCCTGCTACTTTTCCGGCCGAAAAATTCGTGCAAAAATGCAGAGAATACAGAAGAAGGTAAAGATTTGGAACTTGCGCAGTTGCCTGAAACCTGAATTCCACTTATTTTCACAATTTTTAGCGTACGATTTTTTCCATTTCGTGATGTGACCCAATTAAATAGTTTTATCCAAATATTGAATTATCATGAAGACTTGGATAGTAAGAGCGGTCGATTCAGGAAACATCCAGCGCAGCCCGACCTTTCAGGCAATATTCACTTATTTTTTTTCAAGTTCCAACGAGTTACCATTCCCGATTGTTTTTGATGCGAGATGCAGATCCCTGATAAAGAGAAGGGAAGAATAACCTGGCTATATTCCGAGATAAAAACCGATGTCCATATGCTTCAGATGAGATACCGAAATGAGGCGTTGCTCGAAGCCGGGATTCCAAAACAATATTTGCCAGGAATGAGAGTTCCATTCAGACATGATGAAAATTTAGGGCTGATCCTGCCCGTCGAAGAAAGCGTTGTCGGAAGTTGGCAGGATTAATCCTCTAAAAGATGAATTGATTGGAGGGATAGAAACTGCAAGAAAACAAGTAAACTATTTCATGGATACGCGCGATAGCGCGATAAAAGGAATATTAAGGCTATTTTCTGAAGAGATTCGTCACTGAGATTCGATTCATTTCTCTTTTAATATATGTCCTGCCATTGACAATAATTGTCTGCCTTCTCGTGTGCAGCATACTTGAATGGAAGCTGCAACAGAAGCTGAAAGAGACATGAAAGATCGTTAAAAGCCAGAGATCTCGTCTGGCCTGCCAGATGCAGTGACTATTTTTTGGCAAAAATGGAAAGAATTTACAGAAAGGAAGAGATATTAAGAGGGCTAGTTGAAATCGCTCGGTGTTATGAACAGTTCAAAACAACAGTTCGCCTTGAATATCATATTTACTTACGATAGGAGGCAATAAAATGAAATTTATATGTCCACTAATTGTTGTTAATGATATGAAAACTTCAAGAAATTTTTATGAAAATGTTCTCAATCAAAAAGTACAATTCGATTTTGGCGAAAATATATCATTTGAGGGCGGCTTTGCGATACATTTAAAGTCACACTTTTCAGATTTATTAAACATAAACGAAAATGATATCATTCAAAAATCAAAAAATGGTGAATTGTATTTTGAAGAAGAAGATTTTGATAGTTTCCTTGAAAAGCTGAAAAACATAGACTCCGTGGAATATGTACATGGATTAAAAGAACAGCCTTGGGGACAACGGGCTATCAGATTCTACGATCCTGATAAGCACATTGTTGAAGTTGGTGAACCCATGGAAAGCGTAGTAAAAAGGTTCCTGAGCCAGGGATTATCGGCTGAAGAGACCGCAAAAAGAACCTCAATGCCAGAGGAATTTGTCAGAACGTGCTTATAAACAAAGAACGTGCGGATCTTCCTTACTCATTATCATTTCCCTTTTCATTTTTATTTTCTCTTTCTATTTCTTTTTCCTTTTCTTTATTTTTTAGATGTATTTTTCTCTCGTAATATCCCAGAGGATGGTTGATTTTTTCACATAACCTGTCTTTTCCTATGCAGTTGCCGTAAGTTCTCATGGTATCGCAGGCAGGGGGCTTATAAACATTTCCTGTAGCGCCTGCAATGTGTTCTATCTGATAAAGGGTTTTTTCAGCGCTGAAATCGGGAGAGATATTGAAAAGGTTGAGGATTTCGTCTACGTACATTCCTACACTGAGAAGGAAGGAGGTCATAGCAAAGCGCATTGAATGAGCAAGGTTTACTCCGCCCCGCACGTTTGCAAGAGCATGGGAAATGCAGGGGGGAAAAAGTTCCGGCTCAACAGACCCAAAATCCGTTGCCCCGAATTTTTTCTTCTGGACCTCAAATTGATCCTTTATCTCGGCAACGTAAGGGGCGCAGAATCTCGAAACCTCTTCAGGGATTTCAGGGATCGGAAAGGACTGTTCAATACGCTCTCTGATTGCTTCTTCAAGAAGCCTTGCAAATTCTTCCCTGGTAATTTTTACTTTTCCGGCCCTGAACTGGCGGTTTGTCAGTTTCCAGGCTGGATCTTTCAGGGATTTGGAAAAGCGGATATAATCCGTAAAATGCATGCTAAAATAAGTGTCTATGAGATCTGCTGAGATTCCAAAATCTTCTCCGAACTCAAGCAAAAAAGCCAGGTTTTCATTTTTCAGAAGAGTATAGGCAGCTTTGGCTTCTGCCAGAGCATATCGTCGAGTGAAAAGCTGGTCATCCACGCAGGCAACCAACATCCTGGCAAAAGGATAAGAAAGTAGTTCCGAGAGGACCTGAACTTCCCCGGAAACATGGAGTTTCCGGATTTCCCCTTCAAGAGCTTCTTTTACCCTCTCTATCCCCCGGATCCTTGCAGCCCTATATGCACGGGAATTTAGCAGATTATCAAGGAATATACCCAGATTTTCAACGTGGGTAGATGCTTCTGAAATAAACGGGTAATATGCAAGTTCGTCTGCCCGCATACAATTAATCCGACTCGATTCTCGGGGCCAGGAGGTAAGAAATCCTTCCTGCACCATTTGCGATCTCAAATTCTATTATTACCGGGAAGTCTCTTCCAAGGGAGAGGGAAACCTCATTGACTTTATTTGTGGGCTTGACTATGTCTGTCAGATAGTCCAGGGAGAAGAGGGAGCTAGCTTCACCTGTTTTCAGGTCGATTAACTGGTCTCTGCCCATCTCCAGACGAACCTTGTCGGTATCACCTTTTGCTTCCATGTAGAAAGTATCGCCAGAAACTCCCATGAGCATATGGTCGCTTATTTTTTCTGCGGCTTTCACCGCACGCCTGAGATCAGTACCGTTCATGACAACTTTGGCAGGCAGCTCAAGCTGGGGAATTCTTGGTTCTGCACGGATTGTAGAGGGATCGAGGAGAGAAAGAGTATAGGACAGACCTCCGACGTCAATAAGGAGTTTATTGTTTCCTTCTTCAAGTTCCATCCGGACCGTATCCCCTTTATCCGTAATTCCCAGCAAGTCTGTAATCTTGTTCAGGTCGATTCCGATTTCAAGCTCATCAGCGCTATATTCATCGAAAGCAGACGATCCAAGCTCAAAGATCACCATTGCAACGTTGGCAGGATCAACAGCTTTTACTGAAATACCTTCCGGTTTTATTCTGAATCTGACCTCATCTACAATTACAGCCAGCGAGGCAATCGCATCTTTCAGAAGCTCTGCATTAATTGCTGCCTTGAACATAATTCTTCTCCGCTAAATAAATTTAAGTTTTAAACTATTTATTACCCTTGAGATATATAAATTTCTTTAAGATTCGGGAGCTTTCGGTCTATTTTGAGGAGAAAACTTTCCGAATCCGGATAAACAGCTATCTGAAACTGGAAAAATCATTAAACTCAAACTCCCGGTAACTATATAAATCTTGGTCAGAAACCTGAAAGGTTTCAGGTTCTACTTGAGATAGGAGAGAACTCTGACCTGAGAATTCACTTTCCGGGGGATTTGCTTTTCAAAGGTGATAGAGAAAAACAATCGGACCTCAGTCGTATTCTCTCCATGTGAACCTACATTTTGTACATTTTAAGAAGCGGGTTTCGGACTCATCTGCAGACCTGAGCTGCCTGAGCCACCAGGCTGCAGTATTGTTTCCGCATTCCGGACATTTTGCACTTGTTGTTGGCAGACCTGAAATCTGTTCACCTTCAAGAACCACTACTTCACGGTCGTCGATCTTAGCCTTGGAGACAAAATTTTTTGCGTTATTTTTAATAGGTATTGTGTTCCCACACTTTCTACATATGTAATTACCATCTTTAGGAAACATCATACTTTTGCATTTGGTACAAAACTGCATTAATATCACTTTTTGCGTCATTTATCATTTTATTATGGTCAAAAGCCAGTTCAGGAATCGAGTCAAGCTCAAAAAGCTCGGCAGAAGCGGCATCAGAACCTCCTTCTAGCTTTCCGGATCCCCTTGCAAGGTAACATACCGAAACAGTATGTCCTCTGGGGTCACGTTGAGGATCGGAATAGACCCCAACCAGTTTGATAATTTCTACCGAAAGGCCCGTTTCTTCAAAAGCTTCTCTAGCTGCTGCTTTTTCTGTACTCTCCCCGATTTCTACGAAGCCGCCAGGAAGGGCAAATTTCCCCTGGTATGGGGGATTTTTCCTCTTTACAAGCACAAGCCCATTTTGAAAGAGGATTATAGCATCAACTGTTAAGCTAGGGGTCTGAGATTTCATAAAATGCCTTTTAAATTATTTTCCATGGGATCTTTTTCCCGCAGCCGATCATTTTCCAAATCAGCTTTTACCGGCAAAAGCGCCGTCGAATAATATATTATATTATCAGTATGCATAATGTAGAAACCCGTCATCTTATTTCAATTATTGTTCCAAATAATTTTGAGGATGCCTCGCGAGTCTATTCTTACTCTATTGTGTATTTCTCTCGTCTCTTCAAATAATTTAGTCAGCTCTTGACATTCTAAAGCGAGTTTCCATCAAGCAGAAAAGTCCGTTATGCAGTGACGTCTCTTAAATGTTTCTCTTTTACTGAGACTAAAAGCTTAATTTCTTCTTATTTTTCAGATTATTATATATCCATGTAGATTATTAGATGAGTGGTGTTACTTTTGTAACGCTATTTTTGTATAATAGAAATTTATTATCTTATCTACAAGATTCATTTAATTTGTATACCTTGTAAAAGTAATAGTTAAATTAATATGAGAAGTAAAATCCATAACCTTTGAGTCCCTAATTATAATAGCTGTGAAAATGGCTTTGAAGATCTTGAATTTGTTAGAATTTATATAGAAATTTAGGTTAGAATTTATATAGAAGTTTATTAATCGTTTTAGATAATTTTTATGTTACTTTTCGGAAGCTTCATAACTAGCTTGGGACCTCTCGCGGATCTCAGGAACAATGAAAAAAGAAAACAAAATATAGAATTAGCTCTTGCCGCGGCAAAGGTGCGTAAAAAATGACAGAAATTATACTCTGGCTTGCACTTGGGTTGATGGTTGCTTCATCCATCATTCCCAGAACTTACAGGGTTCGTAAACTTGTCGGAGGGATCGGATGGGGGGCATTCTCGATCTACTGGGGCTACCAGCCTCTCCATTACATCGAGATTCTGGATTATGCCAACGCGCTCCTGACAACAGTTCTGACTATATTTTGTATACTAGTAGCAGTTATTATGTTTCACGAACATAGAGAAGGCCCTCTCCAGATAATAAGAAATAAAGAGGTTAAACATTCGGAATTCTCAGTCCAGGATAGGGCTGACTCTCTAGATATAACTTCAATGTTAACCAGTGCCAGTGCATTTGGAGCTCTCGTTTATTTCCCATTTGCGAATTTCCCCTCTCTAAATGCCTGGATTATCGGAGGAGTCGCCTCTCAGGTCACCTGGATTCTCCAGTATTTCAAGATTCCTGCATACCTGAAAGCCTGGAATGTGATCGCGCTTAATGGGTATACGGTAGAGATCATTCTTGCCTGTACGGCAATTGAGAGTATCGCTCTCTTTATTGGGCTTATATTTGCGGTCAAAGCTCCACTTAATCGCCTTGTTGCAGCTTTCATTGTGTCTGTGCCAGTAATTTATGTGCTTAATCTTATCAGGGATATTTTTGTGGTAGTGGCTTACGGAGAGCAGTGGTTCGGTGCTGACAGTTTTGTAATCGCACATAATTATATAGCAAAAACAGGTTCAGGAATTGCCCTTTTAGTAATTTCATACACAGTGCTTCGAATTTTGCCCGAACTGCTTGAGATGATTGACGGCCTGTGGGTCATACTCTCCAAAGAATTAAGATCAATTTTGCGTATATCCGGGGAGGATTGATCGATGCTTGCAAAGGGCTCAGAACCCTGGCTTTTTACAGCTGTTTCCATAACTGTATTATTTGCGATTCTCTCAAAATCAATGAACATCTCTCCACTTAACAATGTGACTTACCTTGGAGTGGGACTAATTCTCTTTATGGTTGTTTTTTTCAGAGATCCCGAAAGGAACGTAGAAGTTTCGGATACATATATGGTTTCCCCGGCCGACGGTACGATTATAGACATCGAAGATCGTAACATCTGCATTTTTATGTTTTTCCAGAACGTGCATGTTAATAGAGCGCCTATTTCCGGGAAAATAAAGGAAATAACCTATAAGAAGGGAGGATATCTTCCTGCTTACCGTAAAGATTCTGAAAGAAACGAAAGAAATGAATTTATAATCTACAGCAAATATGGGGATGTCAGAGTTACGCAGATTGCAGGTACCGTTGCCCGTAGAATTGTTTCGTATTCACAGGTAAACGATATCATCGAGCAGGGACAGCGCATAGGAATGATCCGTTTCGGATCAAGGGTTGATGTAACAATTCCTTCTGACTTTGACATTAAAGTGCGGAAAGGAGAACGGGTACTTGCAGGCAAGACTATTATAGCAACGATAAATAATGACAGGATTTTTGAACATGAATGTATTTCAAATGTTAAGACTTCCGGATTTGGTCTCTCTTTTGAACCTGGTTTGCGGGATTAGCTCGATTTCAGCAGCCCATAACGGTTCTTTTGACCTTGCCTTAATCTTGCTTTTGCTTGCGGCAATTGCAGACGGAGCTGACGGCTATATTGCAAGACGTTTCAAGGGAGGAGAACTGGGGGAGAACCTTGACTCACTTGCTGATGCAGTCTCATTCGGAGTTGCCCCTGCTCTCCTTATATACATAGGGTTTGGAGGAGAAGATCCTATTGTTGCTGTACTTCCGACTCTTTACGCCGTATGTGGCATACTCAGACTTGCACGTTTCAATTCATCGGTACCTTCTCAGAAAAACGTATTTGAAGGGCTTCCCATTACTGCAGGTTGTGTGATGCTGGCTACCTACCTTTTACTGGGTAAAAATTTTGTGAGGATAGACTTTCTTCTGGGTCTCACCCTCGCCCTATCTATTCTGATGGTAAGCACTGTGAGCTATCCGAAAATCAGGAATGCGAAAATCCTGGCTTTTGTAGCTTCGGTTTTCGGAATTACTGTGCTTCTCTATTTTGTGAACATGGTAGAGTATATGCGGATCTTTTCTATCGTGCCTTTTATCTTAATGCTCACTTACATTTTCTCTCCTTTTTTCAAGATCCCTCTACTGAGTAACTTTAATAGTAAAGAACATCAAGATAAAGGACTGAAAGCCGGAGGGCGGAAGTAAAAGCATAAGGACCTGTTCATTTTGAGATGCTTACTCAGAATATCTGGCAGGAAGGAGAAGCTAATTTGATTCGGGAAACAGTAACAGACAGGGACAATGCATTATTTGAGGCAGGAATAAAACTTGGAGCTCTCTACCATCAATTTACCGGTTCCCCTGTAAATCTGGATACGGTTTCAAGCCTCGAACAGGCCATCCAGGAGAGCATTTCAGTCCAACCTTATGTAAAAGAGATTTCCGTAAAGATCGATAGGGATATGCTGAAAAGCAAACTGAGTAGCGAATTCGGATATTCCGAACTTCAGGGGCCGATGCTTAAAGTGAGAATTACTGTAAAGTATGGTTCTGTAAAAGTAATAGTTGGAATGGAATACAACCCTGAACTGAATTATCCACTGATGAAAATTGAAGAAATAGAAGAACTAAACGATTGAGAGTAGGAGTTTAGAAGAAATAAGTGCTTAAGAATAAAAAGTTGAGCTTTTTTAAATCTCTTTTTTTGCAGCTTCAAAAGCCTTGACAACCTTTTCATTCTGTTCAGGGGTTCCGACTGTTACCCTGATAAAAGTATCTCCTGCCTCTCTGAAAGAATCACAGGAGCGCACGATTATTCCCTTCCTCATAAGATTTTCCGTAACTGCTTTTGCTTTTAAGGGAGCAACATCTACAAGTACGAAGTTTGCCTGAGAAGGATAGACTTTGAAAGGAATTTTTTCTCTCAGGTATTCTCTGCCCTCTCTTATAATTTCTATGCTTTTTCTGAGGTGTTCGACATCCGAAAGAGCAGCAATTCCTGCCTTTAAAGCCGGAAGGCTTACGGAAAACGGAGTTGCTGTCCGCATGTACTCTTTTACAAGCCACTCAGGCATGATCCCGTAGCCGAGGCGCAGACCTGCAAGCCCGAATACTTTTGAAAAGGTCCTGCCAACAGCAAGGTTATCGTATTCGTGTACAAGCCCGGCCAGGTTCCTGTCTGCAAATTCAACATAAGCTTCATCGACAAAAACAAGGGCTCTGGTATTCTCAACTATTGTCCTGAGGCTGTCTTCGGGAAGAAGGTTGCCGGATGGGTTGTTAGGAGAGCAGAGGAAAATTATTTTTGTTCGGGAGGATTCGGCTTTTAGAACCATCTCAGGATCCAGAGAAAAGTCCTGGTTCCGCCTGACAAATATCGGCTTTCCTCCACATGCACGTGCTGACAGTTCGTAATAGGCAAAGGTAGGAGTAGGGACTATGACTTCATCGCCCGCCTCAATCATGAGCCTGCAAAGCCCGTCAAGCAGTCCGTCCATTCCAGGCCCTGATGCTATAAGGTTTAAGACCGGAAAATTTGTATATTTCGAAAGCGCTTCCCTGAGCTCCAGCGCATCTGCCGATGGGTAAATATTTGCGCAGGGGGCTGCATCCACCAGGGCCTGAACTGCTTTTGAAGAGGGGCCGAGGGAATTTTCGTTTGAGCCGAGTTTGATAATCGAGGCCGGATCAAGCCCGTAGGCAGAAGCTATCTCTTCTATGGATTTTCCGGGAACATACTCTGCAATGTCAAAGATTCCTTTTTTTATAAGTTCAGGCCTGCTCAATGACATCAACTACCGTATCAATCTGCTTTTTAGTAATCATAAGCGGAGGAACCAGGCGGAGCACCGAGTCCGAGGTACAATTTAAGAGCACACCGTTTTCCCTTGCAAAGTCTACAAACTTGCTGCAGGGATATTTTGTCTCGACTCCAATCATCAGCCCCTTCCCACGGATCTCTACAATATCTTCCCTATCCATGCTCCTGAGTTTTCCCATGAAATAGGTCCCATTCTCCGTTGAGCGCTTAAGGAGCTTTTCCTCTTTAATTACTTCAATCGAAGCAAGGGCGGCTGCGCAGGCAAGGGGACTGCCCCCGAAGGTTGAAGCATGCTGCCCGCGCCCGAAGCTAATCTCACTCCTGGCTGCGATAGCACCCATTGGAAAGCCTCCTGCCATAGCTTTTGCCATACTCATGATATCAGGTTCAACTCCGAAATGTTCTTTACAAAACCACGTGCCTGTCCTTCCAAAACCTGTCTGTACTTCGTCAAAGATGAGGAGAGTTCCGGTCTCATCGCAGATTTCCCTGACCTCTTTAAGATATTCCGGATCAGGTACATTTACTCCGCCTTCTCCCTGGATTGGCTCCAGAATTACTGCAGCCGTACTTTCCGAAATTGCATGCCTTATGGCATCGGCGTCTGAATAGGGTACAAAGGTAGTCTCGGAACTTACAGGAGGCATGAATGGGTCCCTGTATATGCTTCTGTGGGTTACGCTGAGTGCCCCTATAGTCCTGCCGTGGAAGGAATGATCAGCCGCTACAAAGGCACTCTTTCCGGAAACTAAACGAGCCAGTTTCATTGCACCTTCCATAGCTTCAGCTCCTGAATTACAGAAAAAAATACGCATCATGCCTGTAATCGAAACCAGGGCTTCCGCAAGTTCGGCCTGTATTTCGGTATAATAAAGATTAGAGACATGCATTAGTTTCTCAACCTGAGCCTGGATTGCCCTGACGACTGTTGGGTGACAATGTCCAACATTGTTTACTGCAATTCCTGCAACGCAGTCGATATACTCCTTTCCGTAAATGTCCTGGACAAGCGCTCCCGTTCCTTTTGAGAGCACTATTGGCTGGCGCCCATAGGTCTGCATCACGTATTTCGAATCTTTTTCCATAACTGAATCATATAAAGCCTGCAGGTCCTGAGGACCTGTAATATCCTCTGTCAAGTGAACTCCTTCCTGAGATTTATAAACTGAGATTTATGAGAACCGAAAAATTCAATCCCACACTTATTTTTTTCTGCTGCCTTATTTTTGTACTGTACTCATTTTTTCTATAGATAGTGAACTACCCCTCCCTGCCGGATGGCGAGGAAGGGGCTTCTTAGTTCATTCTCCTTTCTTGTGAAAGCGAGTCCCTAAGCTCTGCCCCTAGTTCCTAAGGTGAAATTAGATTCTGATCTTGAAGAGAGAACTTTTTGTTATTGATTGCAGCATTTACATCCCTATCATGATTGGTTTTACAATCTGGACATATCCATTCTCTATCTTTCAAGGTCAAATTTGAATTATGATAAAC